>CALHRC010000092.1 GCA_938038265.1 uncultured bacterium | reverse complement strand
GCACATAAGGTATGGGAATACGCAGGGGGGATGTAAAACTATAGCCAAAACCTGAATTTATCTGAGCAGCCCAGATACCATCTATGTAAATATCCGCCGTACTAATAGCCGTATAGATAGTCTGCTCGCTACGAACCATGGTCTGCCTAACGTCAAATACCGGAGCTGCAATATCCAACACTAGCTCCCAGCCGGCTCGGTTGCTGTCGCCCCGCAAGTCAACCAGAGTATAGAGCGAAAAACTATAACGGTCAGCTTCCAGCATAGCAGCCCGGCGGAATTGCCAGCCACCTAATGGTGCATCAGCCGAGAGGCGAAAGCCTCGGGCCACCGCCCAAGCTAAAATTTTCTGTTCGCCCCAAATAGCGGTGGGCGCTGGCTGCAAGCGACTTGCCGCCTCATCGCTTGGAAATGCCAGCACATCTGCTGGAAGAATGTTCCTATCTTCTTGGCTGCGCAAGTTACCACACAGCAGCCACAATACGACAGCAGCAACAGTTTGCAGAAAATATCGTCTCATTCAAAAAAACTCCCTGGAATACCGTAACGTTTACCGCTTTCTTTGAGAAACGCGACAATCTCCCGGTGCTCGCGCAGAAAACGAAACCGATCGTGCTGCCACAGATAGACCACTGCATAGCCAACTAAGATCCGCTGTTCTTTATCTAATCTTTCTAATTGCTCTATAAAAGCCTTCAAATGCTCAAGCGCTTTTTCCGGATCGCGGATTTTCTCATAAGCTTCAAAATAATGGTAGAGCAGCTCGCCGGAATCCGGTTGCTGCCGGTGTCGTTGCAGGGTATAGGCAGGGTCAAAAAGACGGGCCGAATCGTGGCTAGCTGAAATGCGCTTAACCAGTTCAGCGCGACTTTCTCCTATGGGAAGATTATTTACCAGCGCCCTAAAACGGCTGTTCTTTTTCAGGCGTTGAAAATCAGGATGCCCTTCATACCAGAGACGATTGCTAACCCCATGGGCAATTGCCTGGCGGATATATTCCAGCGCCAGCGATGCGTTGCTCCCCCGCGCTGCTTTGGCGGCTTTTTCAAAATACACCAAACCATTTTCGCCAGCTGAAAGAGCCGAGCTTTCTCTTCTAATAGCAAAATTCAACGCCTCAGTAAAATCAGGTTTGAGTTTTAAGGCGCGTTCGAGCAGTTCATCGCTGCTGCGGCTCTGCCCTGCTTCGGCTTCTAACCGCGCAGCATGGTAACAGGAATAAAACGCCAGAGGCGTATTTTTCTGGCATAATTTTTTCAAATCGGCCAAGGCTGTTTTGTCACCGGTTTGGTAGCGCTGCATGATGTCATCATGATCATAGTGGATCTCTCCGGGGCCGAAAAATACATCCCCCCCCCAGCTAAACTGCAGCGGCAGTGAAACCATCACCAGCAACAACGAAAACTTCACACTTGATTATCGACCAAGACTAAAAGAAGTTTACTGTGTAGTTATTACCTTGCGGATGGAAACATGAAATTCAGAAGTTTGGTCTTGACAGCTGTTTTATTACTTGCCATGCCTCTGAGCGCCCAGAGTACCCACAGCTCGCTAAAAGATCCACAATTACTCAAGCGCTTTCAGCAGATCTCGCACGCGGTCATGTGCCAGTGTGGCTGCAATATGCCTCTGTACTACTGTAACCACATTGGCCACTGCAATGCTTGGCCCATGCGCCAGGCCATCGACAGCTTGCTGGCTGAAGGATATTCTGACGAGCAGATCATCAACGGTTTTGTGTACGGCTTCGGTGAATTGGTCGATACACACCCCGCTTTTACCATGACGCGCAGTGAAGAATACAGTTATTTAGTGCCCAAATTCCGCGAGGGGCTTGGCGAAACTGGCCTGACCCAGCCGAAAAGCAGTGCCATTGGCCTCTACCTAATTCTCGGAGCATTAGGTATTCTCGGCTTTACAATATTGTTTATCCGCAATCGTCTGAAGAAACGCGCTGCAGCCACCACCGAAACTATGACCCTAAGTGCAGCAGAAGAAGAGGCACTGATGGCCCGCCTCTACTGCGAAGATAACTGAATATATTCGCCAATTGCATGAACTACCGCGTCAACCTGTGCGTCAGTTAGCGCGGGATACAGGGGTAAGGTCAGAGCACCCTGAAAATAATCTGCCGTATGGGGATAGTCCGTTTCATTATATCTGTAATGTTCGCGCACAGCGTGCATTTGGTACAGGGGGATAAAGTGTACTGAATGGCCGATGCCGCGCCCAGTGAGAAAAGCTGATAGTCCATCCCGGCTAATGCCTGACTGTTGCGACAGGGAAATGGCGAAAAGATGGTGGGCGCTGCGGCTGTTGTGGGTTATTGCCTGCAGGCGGATACCCCCGATCGACTGCAGGCCTGACCGGTAGCGCGCCACTAATTGTTCCCGTCGGAGCAAATTGCTTTCGATATGGGGGATCTGTACCAGACCGAGTGCCGCATGGATATCGCTTAAATTATACTTATACCCAAAATCGAGGATGTCATAACGCCAGCCACCACCCCGGTAGCGGTTCCAGGCTTCACGGCTCATGCCATGCAGGCAAAGCGCCCTGGCATGGGGCATCAGTTCGCCAGCACGCAAGACCAGCGCGCCCCCTTCGGCAGTGGTAAGGTTTTTTGTCGCATAGAAACTGTAACAGGCAGCGTCAGCAAAGTGATGCAATGGTTCACCATCATAGAGAGTTTCCAGAGCGTGCGCATTGTCAAGAATAAGACGCAGGTTTTTTTTTCGACAGAGGTCGGCTAATTCTTTCATTGGTAAAGAGTTGCCGGCAAACGGCACGGCCATGACGGCAGCAGCGCCATCCCCCCGCCTGTTGATTTCATCGAGAGAAATATTCCAAGTATGCGGATCAATATCACATAATACCGGTACGGCTCCAGCAAGATGCACCGTTTCAAATGTAGCGATAAAAGTATTGGCTGGCACCAGAACCCTGTCTCCAGGACCGATTCCCAGTACCCGTAATGCCAACTGCAAAGCCGCCGTAGCCGAGGAAACAGCGAGCAGGTGTTTGGTCTTAAGATAGCCTTGCAAAGCCTCTTCAAAGCGAGCCGTTAACGGCCCGGTTGTCAGCCAGTTGCGTTCGAGAGCCTCGCTGAGCAGGGCAAGCGCCGCTACTCTATCAATTTCAGGCAGGTAAAACGGAACCGCCGGCCGCTCAGCCATTTTTCAAAGGTATTTTTATGGTCTCTTTTAGTGCGGCAAAAGGATTTATTAGTTTTTTATTGCGCTTGACTTCAAAATGGAGGTGCGCCCCCGTAGCTGTGCCCGTACTGCCTACCCGGGCAATGCGCTTACCTTGTTTGACGAAATCACCTTCGTTGACCAACAGTTTGGAACAGTGGGCATAGATGGTGAAGTATTCGTCCTTATGGCGCAGGATCACCATATTGCCATAGCTGCCGCCTTCTCCCGCAAAGACTACCACGCCGTCAGCGGCAGCACGGATCGGAGTTCCTTCCGCAGCAGCAATATCGAGTCCTGAATGAAAGCTCTGGTGACCATAGACCGGGTGGGTGCGCCAGCCGTACTTGCTGGTAAAACGACCGGCAAGCGGCATGATAAAACGTTTTTTCGTCGCATAAGTAATTTCAGGCAGGGGCTTGGCTCCGGGAATAAAAAGCTCAGTATTTCTACCCAACTTCGCCTGCTGTAGGCCATTAGCGGCACGTATTGTCTCAACTTCTATCTTGAATTTGTTAGCAATTGCGCTCAGACTCTCACCGCTACTGGCTTTGTAAAAAACACCCGCGCGATCGGGTACGCGCAATTCTTCTCCGGGATGAATCGGGGCTTTCTTTTTTGCGGGATTGGCTGAAATAATGGTATAGACTGGGACACCGTACTCTTGGGCAATGCGCCAGACCGATTCCCCCGATTTGACGGTATGGGTAAAAAGAGTATATCCTGCACGGCGCTCTTTCTTAACCAGCTCATCAGCCAATTCTTCTTTTGAAATGATCTTGGATGAGAGCGGCGGCAACTTATCTTCCACGTCCACCATACGAGCATCTTCTTCGCCCTTCTCTGGATGATGGCGGATATTTTCAAAATACTTTTCAATTAGCTGGTCCACTTCTTTGCTTAGCACCAGCATATCTTCGTGATCGGCCTGCCCAGCAAGTGGCACAACAGCCCCGCTAACTGCAGCTGCCTGGGTCGCCTGCGCCATCGAATGTCGTTTGGGGGTTGGCGGTTCGCCGACCGCAAAAATTGCCACGATCCCGGCTAAAGAAAGGGCTGCTAAAATAAAAAGGATTCGGTCGAGCAGTTGCATAAGCTTTATCTCCCCTAAAACCGGGGTGGCCCGGTTCGCTTGCGGCAGCACACCGCTCTATCGAGTATCGGCAAGCAGCAGGAATGGATGCAGCTTTTTTTGTAAATCGCCTTAAAAAGTTCAGGGCTCGCCCAGATAAAACCGCCGCAAGCGCTTTATCCCACTGCGTGCCATGGCGGCATACGCACTATTATCAAATTCCAGCACTTTGGCATAGGCCTGGGCAGCACGGTATGGGTCTCGCTGCGCTGCATCACCTTCAAGCGACCGGGCAAGATAAAACCAGGCACGATCCCAAGGCACTTTTTTTTCAGGTGGGGTTTCAAATAAGGGCAGCAGGATATCCCGCGCCTGGGAAAAGCGATGTTCCTCGAGAAAAATCCCCGCCAACCTCAAACGCGCCTGCAACATTTCTGCCGTCAGCTCGCCCACCGAAGCCTCAAATAGAACCTGCCTTTCGCTTTCGCGGCAGCGCTGGTCATCGGGCCTTCTGAACTGGCACAAGCGGTAGCCATCAGCGGCAGCTAACAAGGCCCGCCCCCGGTCTTCAGGACTGAGGGATCCGGTATAAGTGTCTAGATTGATTGGCCCCTCACTAGCCCGCTCTCTGATAAGCAGCATGGTACTGCGCCTTGCTGCTTCATCCCGTCCATCTTGAGCGGCCTCTTCTAATAAGCGCAGGGCTTCTGGACGGCGGCTGGCGCGCAGGGCTGCAAGGGCCTGCTCATAGAGTGCCTGGGAGCGACGGACTGTCATGCTGCTCTCGGGCGGCGACTTTGAAACAACTTCATTTTCGGCACCAATAGCCGATATAGGGGGGATGTCACCCTCTGAAACCACATTCCCCCGGAAATCAAACGGCATGGCCGCCAGAGAACAGCCCCAGAGCATCACCATAAGATAGCGCACTGCCATATTTAATCCAGAAAATCCAACTGTGTCGGCCGGTTTAATGGTTTTGCGGGTAACGAGGGCTCCGTTTTAACTTCGGGCATGGCCACTCTTTCAGCCGGCTTTTCGCGGGGTGGCAGTAGTGACTCCGTTTCACTTTCTTTTATCTCCCTAGTATCGGTGGGCGTCAGGCGAGGGGTAAATATTTCATCTTCAAGTGCGGCAGGCCCCTTCTCCTTGGGGCGCAGAAAATCAGGGTTTTCCAGTAGCGCATCGCGCTCACCTAACAACCGGTCTCCGGTATCCCTGCCAAGCTCGGCAAAAGGCAGAGCAGCTTCTTTCTGGCGCGAAGGGAACTGCAGCGGGTCGGTTTCGACATCCTCAAATAACTGGCTGCGCTTCTGGTTTTCTTCACGTAATTCCTGCAGGTAGAGCAGGTCACGGCTACTACCAGAAAGCTGCATTCCCGCAGGTTGCGCGTCTTTGACACCCAAGCGAATGCCAATGGTTACCGCAAAAAGCAATATAATACCCAACAAAGCATAAGACGCTTTACGGATAATATCGCGTATATGACCGGGAATTTTTTCAATGAGCTTTTCAATAAGTTCATCTACTTTGCGGATAAAGCGGTTCACAACACCAATATCGTGTTAATTGGTGCCAGATTCAATAAAAATTTATACCCCAAGAGCCATGCACTAGCCACTGTACATGACAGGCGGTAACTTGTTTTGTAGTTCCCAGCCAATCTCTTTTTCAACCAATGTTCTTAACTAAAACAGGAGTGCCCGATGAAACCTCTGTTCAGAATACTGTTACCCTTAGGCGCCCTGCTCTTTTTCAGCAAATGCCAGTTAAATTCAGATGACAAGGTGACCGTTCTTGATTCTGGCTGGCAGGTAGCGCGGCAGCGCTACAGCCCCGAAGCCATCCCCCCCAACACAGGCTGGCAAGCCATTCCATCGGTGTTACACCCCAGCAGCGCAGAACCCGAAGAGGAAGTCTGGTTCCGCACGACTCTGCCAGCCACCAGAGAAGGATCTCGCTACCTGTTAGTAGGGCTGACCAACCCCTGTGAAATTTTTACCTCGGGGCAGCGTATCCTTACTTTCGGCACAATGACCATGCCGCCGCGCTGGCCGGGTATAGGTTACTTTATTGAACCCCTGCCAGCGCAGGCACAACAGCTGGATATCCGCTGCCTGCCAGCCACTCCCCAGCTTCGCCTGTTAGAACCAGTTGTTGGCAGTTACCGGGCGATTATCCGTGACCAGATTCCCGATGTGCTTTTACGGGTTTCGCTAAGTTTGTTTTATTTAGGGTTAGGGCTCACCATAATGGCGCTGTACCTTTCCTTAAAAAAACTGAGGCAAGATATTTTTTATTTTCATATCGGCCTTTTCTTTATACTTGCAGGTACCTTTAACCTTTCCTCCGGTAATTCTCTGTTAGGAACCATATGGCACGCTCCCCTGCTGACAGCCTTTGTCGCCCATCTGACTGCCTTTTTTTTACCGCTGCCCCTATTATTCATGGTAAAACACCTCATCGGAGAAAAGAGCGCGAAGTGGCTCTACCCTCTCGCCGCACTGCATTTGGCCCTACTGGTAATTTCCTTAGTGGCGCCTGTGCTAAGCAGCCTCTCGCTGGAATCCTTTGCCCAGCCATTCCGGGTTTTGTTTCTCGTTACTCTCATAACGATTCCGCTGGCAATCCTCAGCAACCTGGATCAGAGAAAACCTGATCTAATCATTTTCTTTGTGGGCGCCATGATCGGTATTGCAACAGCAATATTTGACCTGGTAGAGACTTTTCTCTACCGGCAAGCACAACCGGTCGCCCATCTTTATGGCTTAATTTTCTTTGTCGGCTCTTTGCTGGTGATAATCGTACGTCGCTTTCTCGCCATTGTCGAACGCCAGGAACAACATTCCCGCGAACTGGAACAAAGCGTAAGGGAAAGAACTCACAAACTCAACGCTACCATCAAAGAAATGCAGAGTGAGCTTAATACCGCGCGCAAGTTCCAGCAGAAAATGCTGCCGGATCTCTATGAACTGCAGAATCTACCGGTTAGAACTGCAGCTCGTTTTCTGCCTATGAACGCGGTCGGGGGGGATATTTACTTTATCGCACCATTGCCTAACGGCAGAATCAGGTATTTTATTGCTGATGCCGCAGGACATGGCATTGAAGCAGCAATTGTCACCATCGCCATCAAGGGAGAATTTGAAGCCAACAGCCCTATATCGCAAGAGCCACAAAAAATGCTGGAGTTACTCAACAGTAAGTTTGTCGCCAAGTACCGCAGCCTCAATACTTTTTTCTCCGCCGCAGTCTGTGATATTGATCCACAAGAGAACAAAATAATTTTTTCTTCGGCAGGTCACCCAGCGCAATTTCTAAACCACAAGGGCCAGCTGATCACCCTCGGGCATACGGGACCGCTGATCGGCATTATGGAACAAGTTTCTTACCAGCAGAAAGTTTACTCCTTTGAGCCGGGCGACAGTCTGCTGCTGTTTACCGATGGTATTCTCGAACAGACAAAATTTGAAAACAGCATGCGCTATGAATTCGGTGAACACCGGCTAGCCGAAATTCTGCTCGCCATGACCGGCTCTGACGCAACCGATATTGCTGACATTATTGAAACTGAACTAATCCGCTATACAGAAGAATCGCCACAGGATGATGATATCACCTTGATTTGCGTGAGTTACGGATGAAATATCTGAAAATTGTCTTACTAACGCAAGTCTATTTGGCAGGGGGATGGCTCTCGAAAATCGAGACATCCCCCCCTGAACCTTATCATTTTGCCGAACATTTTTTCATGGAAGAAGACTATTACCGGGCGGCTACTGAATACCAGCGAGCTTACTTTCCTCTGCCCCCAGGTCAATTGCGCGATATGGGCATCCTCAGAGCGGCCGAAAGTTTCTACAAAGGAGAACAGCCCAAGCACTGCCTCAGCTCGCTTGCTACTCTCTCGCCGACAACCCATCTGGCGACACGGCGGTTAATTTTGGAAAAATTTTGCTTGGCGCAGAGAAATCTGCTTCAAGCAGCAAGTTCACTGCAAGACTGGCCCGAACCCTTTGCCGCACACCAAGCTGCTGTCTGGCGCGCCATGTATTATGGCAAACTACCGGAAGACAGTTCTCTCTTTTTGAAAACCTATGAGTATCCCTTGCCCGAGGGTCTGTTGTACCCTTTAGCAGGCCCCGAATTTGTGGGAATTGTCGCTAAAGCAAAACCCCAACAGAAATCACCTGCCTTAGCTTCGCTTTTAAGCGCTGTTTTTCCCGGAGCCGGCCAATGGTACTACGGTTCGTTTGGCGATGGCCTCACCTCGTTTTCGGCGGTAACTTTTTTAGGCTTGATTGGCGCCCTAGCCTGGAAAAACAACGAAACGACCCTTGCCGCCCTAACACTTACCGGATCAGGTATTTTTTATACTGCGGGAATCTATGGCGCCTGGCGGGGAGCCGAGCGCTTTAATGAGCAAAGTACACAGATATTGAAACGCCAAGTAGCACAACTGTCACTGCGCTATGACGTCTATCGCTTTCATTAGACAGCCCTCTGAAAAGTATTTGAAAATATCCGCTTTAGGCTTTGCCAGCTTCGTCTTCGGGAGCTTTCTTGGGGGCAGCCGCTTTTCCCTTAGGGCGCAGTACCATGCTCATGATGCGCCCTTCCATCGCAGGACTCTTTTCCACCATCGCAACGGTTTCAAGTCTCTGCAAAAAAAGAGTAAGTTTTTCGAGGCCAATCTCAGTATGGGCCATTTCACGTCCGCGAAATCTCATGGATACCTTAACGTTATCCCCTGCAGCGAGAAACTCGCTGGCTAAATGCACCTTGCGATCAAAATCGCCAGTGTCAATTTTGGGACCCATCTTAATTTCTTTTACTTGAATAACCCGCTGTTTTTTCT
>CALHRC010000091.1 GCA_938038265.1 uncultured bacterium | reverse complement strand
GCTTTTGTTCAGGAATTCCTGAACAGATGGGAAATTCCCCATCGACTGGGGATGCCATAACTATAACAGAATGTACTATCTATATAACGTTATATTTGTTTTAGTAACTAATAAGCCCCAAGGGGGATGTAGTGCCGCTTTAGTTCAGGAATTCCTGAACAGATGGGGAATTCCCCATCGACTAGGGGGTGCCATAACTATAACAGAATGTACAATCTATATAACGTTATATTTGTTTTAGTAACTAATAAGCCCCAAGGGGGATAGAGGCTGCCTTTAGTTCAGGAATTCCTGAACAGATGGGGAATTCCTATCAAAGATGAGACATAAGCAAGTTTTTAGTAACTACCAACCTTTGAGTTGCTACGAGTTGTTCCTTTTATAATAGTAGAAGTACTTCAAACCCGGTGTTAAGCGCCACAGACCTAAGGATTGGGGTGGCGAACAAAATGCTACCTTTTTTCTTGACTAAATGAAAAAGGCGGTCAGACTACCCCCATGGAATGGACTACTCTCATGGCCCGCGATCTCGAACAGGGCAAAATCCGCGAGCTTTACCTATATAAGATTCCGGTATTAAAAACCTGCGACAATTGGGGGGCAGTAAAAGAGGTTGGTAAGATTGATTTTAAGGGTAAACATGCCGATTATCATGGAGCGATTGTTAAATATGCCGAGAAAGTTTATTTTATCCCGGATGCTCGTATTGATGCTTTGGCTCCCTATCGCAAGTGGAATCTCAAAACTACCATAAAAGTTATCACGGAAGAAGAGCATAAAAAAGCCCAGGCAGGGACTCCACGGAAAAAATAAATAGTTTTTGCACAGGTCGTTTAACTTTTCAAAGGCCAATTGAATTTGTAACGGCAGGCAGGGCAGAGGTATTTGCCCGGGCGGCTAACGCGTAGGGCGGTGCTACAGTTGGGGCACAAGATGGTCTGCAGCGAGTCAAAAGGTAGTTTGTTGGATGTTGCTACCGTCTCTACGTTCGGCTGTGGAGCCACAGATTCTGCCTGGTTTTTATGTTCCTGTGGCAGCGGCGCCGGTTCGGGTGCAGCGGTGCTGTTGAAAGTACTCTCTTTGTGGAGCAGAATTTCTTCTTTCTTTTCTTCTGGCAGCGTATTAGTATTTTCGTTAGTGGCGCCGTCGTTGGCTGCCGTGTCAGATGTCGGCTCTTTCGAGCGCAATGGTTCGGGTAATTCCAGTACAGGTTCCAGGTCGGATGGTTCTTCGGCGGCGGGCTTAAGTTCCGGGGTTATAGCAATCCCTGCAGTTTGGGGGTTCTCGTTGGTTTCGGGAGTTACTGTTTGCGCGGCCTGCTGTTCACCCAGGCTCATGGCGGGCTGTTTATGGTAGCCCGATAAAAAGGCCGTGACTGACTCTATATCTTCATATGCCGGAATCAGGTTGAGTATTCTCAAAAATCCCAGCAGGTTTTTAACTTCTTGTGAGACATGTACTAAGGCGATAGCACCCTGGTTGGCGTCTAAAATGCGTTTTATATCGAGAATAGCCGCAATACCGTTGGAGGATATAAAATCAAGGCTTTGACAATCCAAAGCAATGGCACGATAGCCCTCAATAATTTTTTCTTCCACCCAGGCCTTGAAATCGGCGCTGGTGCGCGAGTCAAGGGCACCCTCTAATTCGACGACCAGAAGATCATTTTTCGATAAAGTATTCATCTCCAGCATGGGTTACTCAAGTAAAATGGCATCTATGGGTTCAGGGGCGCTGCGGATCTGTCGGGGGGGTACTACTGAGGCTTTTTTTTCAAGCTGGTTCAGTTTTTCATGTAGGGCGGTGAGATCCTCCCTGATACCGGTGCGCAATACGGCATTTTCTAAATGATGGCGCAGCATATCCCGCCACAGGTTCTGGATGTAACGTGTTCTAAAATAAAATGCCAGTAGTAGCAAGGCCCAGACAAAAGTGGCTGCGAGGGCACTCAAGCCCAGTACCAGATAGAATTTTTTGAGCATCACTTCAAGTAGGTTATAGAGATGAATACGATTCATGACGACATGTACAGTAGCGAAATTTTTTCCTTTGAAGGCGACGGGTGTGGCAAAGTCGGCAGAGTAATTGTAATGTTCTGGCAGGATATACTCAAGAACGAAAGAGGTCTGGCTGCGGGGCGCTGAATCTGGATAAGGAAAATTTTGAAAATAGACTTGTCCCGGCTCAAGCTGCAGTGCAAAATGAAAGTAGTCATTATTATAGCGTGCATTTACCTCATCGACTAAATTGCGTGCTTTAGGTGAAATTTGAGTAAAATCGGAGTGTGCGAGTATGCGTCCTATTTTGTCTAAGACAAACACTTCAGTTACCGGCAGGGCATCCTGACTTTTACCTTGGCGTTCGGTCATCTCGGCGTAACTCCCACTTAGTTTGGCAAAAGCATCCCGGTCAGTGGGTTTAAGGTTTGCCGCTCCGGTGGACAATCCTGCCACTAGTTCTTTACCGCGTTGCTGAAAGATATTCTCGAGTTGTTGGGAGTGCTGCATGAGTGCTAAATAACCTAAGGAGCCCACAGTAAAAAGCACTAAAATCTGGATGAGCAACAGTACGCTTAAGGCAAAACTAAAAGAAACCCCTGCTACATGCAATTCATGCTGGTTTGGTTTTTCCGCGAATGCCACGGAGGTAGAACTATCCATATTCCAGTTTTCGGCTGGTTTGCCATTATTTTAGAGTAAATTCTTGCTTTGTAGTGTTCTTTAGGGCAGGCAATTTGCATGACCCAAAATACTTTCGGAAAAGTATTTTTTAATGACTTCAAGCGCATAGTCGGTATCTTGTTCCGTGGTGAATCGCCCCAGAGAAATACGTAGTGCCCCCTCAATGACATCCGCCGGCAGGCCCATCGCCTTTAGTACATGTGATGGCCGCTCAGAGCCAGAGCTACATGCAGCGCCTGTTGAGATAGCCAGTGTGTTACGTACATGCGCGATGAGCTGCTTGTTATTTACTCCCGGTAGAGAAATATGCAGCGCACCGGCGACACGGTTTACTGTATCGCCATTGACAACCATTTGCGGATAAAAACTTTTGAGTTGAAGCTGCAAGTTATCGCGTAATCGGGCAATCCGCCCAGCATCGGCCTCTTGCTCTAGGCCCGCAAGCTGTAGCGCGTATGCCATGGTAGCAATGAGTGGAGCGTTCAGTGTACCCGGCCTAAGTGAGTGTTGCTGCGCGCCACCGTAAAAGAGCGGCATTATCGGCACCGCGCGATCGACGATCAGTGCCCCAATGCCTTTAGGAGCATAAAATTTATGCGCGGAGAAAGAAATTACCGTATCGGGCAAATTCGCCAGTGAAAAGGGAATTTTGCCAATCGCCTGAGTTGCATCACAGAAGTAGAGTGTATGATATTCAGAAGCTATGGCAGCAATTTCCTCTACAGGATAGATGTTGCCCGTTTCGTTATTTACCGCCATAACGCAGACAAGATCAATTCCTAGTTTTGCCGCTGCTTCTATTTCGCGCAAATCAATACAGCCCTGTTGGTCAACGCTGAGCGTCAAAAATTCTATTACGCCTGCGGATTGCAACATGGTAAGATTTTCAAGTACTGCCGCGTGCTCGACGGGTGAGGCAATCACCTTGATTTTTCGCCGCAGACGTGCCGATTGAGCTGTGGTAAAACCCTGCAGGAACAGGCTAATGCTTTCGGTCGCCCCGGAAGTAAAAATAATTTCACCTGGTTGACAGGCTATACAATCGGCAATTTCTTCACGGCTTTTTTGGATGAGCCGGGCAGCAACCCTACCAAAATCATGATCGACGCTCGAGGGGTTACCATAAACTTCTTTTAGTAACTGCAAATAATAGTCAAGCACGCGTGGATCAACCGGAGTGGTAGAGAAATAGTCCAAATAGATGCCATGTTTAGCAGTTTCGTCGTCAGACATGACAGACTACACAGCCTTCATCCTGGCCTTCACCATCGAGAACGCCCTCAAAAACCTCAGCGAGAGTCTTATTGGGCTTGCGTTGTTTTTGTAACTTCATTCGTTTCTCATGCTCGGCAATAATCTTTTCTTTGCGCGCGATTAACTCTTCAAGCGACTCATCTTGGTTCCAGGTATAGCGCCGACCATCGGGCAAAACTTTTTCAAAGCTTTTGGCTTTCTCAAACAGCTCGGGGTGTTTTTCAGCAAGCCTTACCCATTCGATCTTGCGCTGGAAAAAGCAAAAATAGCAACCGGAGCGCGATCGCCATTTATAGTATTCCGGCATGCCGATACCGGATTCTTCAAGAATATGCTCGACATCTGCTTTAGTGATTCCTGCTTCCTTAAAAGGAAAAACTACTTTGATGTTGTCTTTGGTTGCAACATAGCCTTTGCGCTCCTCATCGGCGCGGATCGCCACATAGCTAATTGCTTCATCGTCGCCAATGAACTCTTCAAGAGGTTTAATTTTCATCTGTACTGTACACCAGCGCGATTGTGGCGACGGCAGAAAATCATTGTATTTTTCCAAAAAATAGCGAAAACCCTGCGTCGCCGCAAGCCTCTTTACCTTAATACCGAGCCTTGCCTCAAGGCGCTCAATGAATGCGTAGGTCTCTTCTAACTCTTCGCCGGTATCACAGAAGAAATATTCGATGTTGGGAATTTTATCCCGCATATAGATTGCGAGTGCAGCAGAATCTTTGCCACCCGAAATTCCCAGAATGTGACGCACGGCTTTTTTGCCAACTTGTGGTTGTGCAGACCTTTGTTGCGTGTTATTAACCATTGGTACTCCTTTTGTGTGAAATACTTGTGCTTATTCTTTTCGTATCGCTTGCTACTGGATTTTGTATAGATTGTGATGTCGTCATGGACGTTTGCAAAAGCTCTGCAAGTGCTGCCTGCTTAATTCGCAGAGGTAGTTCTTGCCAAATCGCCAACGCTTCAAGTTCGATCTTTAATCTTTCTACATGCTTTAACTCTGCCGCATCTGCCCAAATAACCTCGCGGGTTTCACTGCCATCAGCATTGGTAATGCTTATAAGCCGTGCAGCAAATTTCCCATTGCCGGCTGCCTGTACTTTAGCGATCAGATGGTGCAGGTTAAGAAATTTTTGCGCGAGTACGGCAAGATTGGCTTCAAAAAGGTAGCGGTCTTCGTCACGCCAGACTTCGGCGGGCTTATCGGCGATGACCATGATGACACCCTCGAGCCACTGC
>CALHRC010000090.1 GCA_938038265.1 uncultured bacterium | reverse complement strand
CTTGTTAGTTACTAAAACCGATATAACGTTAGATAAGTTTTCTCTCGGGCATAGTTATGGTACGGGGCGCTATCTTACCCCCGCGGGGTTATTAGTTACTAAAACGCTGGATTATGTCGCCTGGGGGATGGTTTTTTTGGTGGGGAATTCCCCATTTGTTCAGGAATTCCTGAACAGAAAAACCGCCGCCCACAGGGCGGGCCGGGCTCGTACCAAACGCGGGGATAGCTCACTTGGAATGAAGCAGCTTAAGCTTTTTTTGGCGCTCCTGCCAGCGCTTGAGTGCGTACTGGCGCATGTCGGCCACCCGGTCTTTCTCATCGAGAATTTCAAAGCCAAGTAAAGATTCAATTATGTCTTCTAAGGTAGCGATACCGCTCATGCCGCCATACTCGTCGATCACCAGAGAAATATGCTCCTTCTTTTGCAACAACTGCTCCCAAGCGTCAAATAGGGTGATATTTTCGGTAAACGGCACAATTTCACGGCGGATATCTTTTAATTTCAGGTGAAATTTATCTTCTGCCAAATTTTCAAACACTTCCTCGCGAAACACATACCCTGTGATATTATCTTTATTCTCTTGGTAGATAGGAATTCTCGAAAAGTGAAGCTCATCTTTCAATTTAAAGAACTCTGGCAAAGTCATTTCCTGGTTAGCCGTAATGACGACCGTTCCGGGAGTCATCACTTCTTTAATAGTCATGCTCTTTAATTTGATTAGATTCTGAATTATCTTATTCTCTTTCTCGGTAAAAATCCCCTCTTTGGTGCCGATACTAGCCATGGCGGATATTTCTTCCCGGCTGGTGGTCAGGCTATTCTTATCTTGAGACAGAATTCTGGTCAAGACAGAAGACATCTTCACCAAAGGGTAAGTTAGAAAAATCATTAACCGGATTACTTTTGCAGCAATACCATATAATTCGCGGCAGAAATTGGCTCCTAAGGTCTTGGGGATAATCTCCGTGAGCACCAGAATCAAAATGGTCAGAATCGCAGAAACAACTCCAAAATATGCTTCGCCAAAAACAACCGTAGCCTGAGCGCCCACGCCGGCAGCGCCCACCGTATGGGCGATGGTATTAAGTGACAATATTGCCGATAGGGGCTTATCAATATCTTGTTTAAGAGCAATCATGTGAGCGGCACTTTTTTCTCCCTGGTCAGACCTGGAACGTAAAAGTGATACCGGTACCGACAGTAGTACCGCTTCTATGACTGAGCAGAGAAACGAGGTGAACAATGCAATAAAAAGGTAAGTAAGCAGTAGGGTCATGAATTTTAGTGTATTGAGAACAATCCGGTAGAAAATAGACTAGCCAACATAACGCTTACGGCACCTGGGCAATCACCGGCTTTGACCAGGGAGAGCCATCGCGCTCAACCCGCGCCCTGACAGCGACAAATTGGCCACTGGCCAATAACAGATCTGGCAGACCGCAGATATATCCTGCTGGCGCTGCTGCCCCCACCATAACCTTGATTCGCTGCGAATAAGGTACCTGCTGGCTGGCCATCGGGCAGAAGTACGTAGAGAGGGTCGCAGGCGGTTCGGCAGAGAGCTCGGAGCGTGTGGCCGCAACAAATATCCCATAGCCATTGAAGCCATTTTCTCGGTTATCGCTCAGAAAACTGATTTCATGCCCGCCGGTAACCGCCACAACCTGCAGATCGACCGGCGTCTGGATAATCTCTGGAATACCCACTACATCCGTAGTACAAGAGAAGCAATGAAAGCACCACAGCAGGGCTGCAATGCCACTATAGGTAAGCAGCAGGGGGGATTTATACACTGTATAATTCATTGTACCGCCATCGAATAAAGTAAATGTATGGCTACTAATACCAACAGAACGGGAGTTAATACCCGAATAGAGAATTTATACACTGTATAAACTGCTTCCGGGTAGTGAAAACGGTTAAACTCTTCTTTAATAAGGTTAATATCAGCCCGATAACCCAGAAAGATCGAGATGAGCAATCCACCTAAAGGCAGAAACAGATTGGTAGCCAAGAGATCGGCAAAGGTGAGAAAGCCGCCCACACTTAAGGCCGAGGGGATTCCCAGAACCAACGCCGAACTGCTGACAACAACTGTCGCTTTTTTCCGCGAAAATTTCCATTCATCAACCAGATAGGCCACCGGCACTTCCAGCAGCGAAATTGCCGACGTCACGGCGGCCACCAGCACCAGTAGGTAAAAGAGCAGTGACAACCATGCCCCGCCGGGGAACTTAAAAAACTCCAGCGGCAGCGTGGTAAACAAAATTCCAATGCCGCTGCCGGTGGGGGTCATGCCATAGACAAAAATAATCGGGAAAATCATCAAGCAAGCCATCAGGGCAACTAAGGTATCCATCCCCACTACCCAGAGAGAATCTTTGATAATATCGCTGTTTTTCGGCATGTAAGAACCATAGGTCATCATAGCGCCCATGCCCAGCGACAGAGTAAAAAAAGAATGGCCTAACGCCTCAAGAATAGAACGTACTTTGAATTTCTCAGGTTGACCATAGAGCATGAAGCGCACGGCCTCTTGTTCGTTGTCAAGCATCAGCGAGTTTACCATAAGAATGAGAATGATCACAAACAGCAGCGGCATAAACAGGCGGATGGCTTTCTCAATACCGGCCTTTATCCCCCGGGCGACAATGAATGCAGTGAATAACATAAATACCAGGTGGTAAGCCAGCACCTTCCCATGGTTATCGAGAAAATCGTTGAACATCTTACTGGAATAGGCGGGCAAGAGTGCCTGCTCTTCCCATTGTGCATAGTCACTTTGGCTTTGCCGCAGGCGCAGGAATTCTTCTGACCAGTACACTGCCTTACCGTTAGCCTCGAGCAGTGAGCTTAAGCGCGATCGATTCTGCTGGTAGAGCAGAGCACTCTCTTCGGCAGAAACATCCCCCCCTGTAATAAGACCGGCATCGGTTAAAATTTTTGCCCGGTTCATGTCAGAGAGCTGGCTTGCCAAACCATCTTTGAGAGCCTGTTTCTTAAGGGAAGTTTGCGCCGCCTCAGTTTTGAGCAGTTGAGCTTTTTCATCCGCCGGTACTCGGGCAAAGTCGCGGTTTATGGATTTGAGGCTGTACTCAATACCCCAGCCAGCCACCACAGAATAATAACTTAAAATGAGAAAAGCGCTAAAAACCCCCAGAGCGCCCACCTGCCGAAATGGCGATGACGGGCCACCCAGCACACGAAAAGCGCCTACCGGGTTCTGGGCTGAAATTTTTCCCATGGCAATTTCAGAGATCATAATGGGCAGGCCGATCAGAACAATACAGGCCAGATAGATTAAAATAAACAGACCGCCACCGTTATCATAGGTAATATAGGGAAACTTCCACAGATTACCTAAACCCACGGCAGAACCCGAAGCGGCCAGAATGAAGACTAGTTTGCCCGACCAATGCTCCCTGCGCATAACTGCCAGCAGGCAGTTTTTGAACGCTCTGTCAAGGTCTCTTTCAGTTTGCGCTATCCCCCTCACTTTCTTTAAGAATCTGCCGCAGCAGGCCACCCCAGTTGCCAGTGGGGCCAAGCTGCTGTATGTTGCCCAGCAAGCCAACCAGGGTACGCTGTATAAATACAATGCCGGCAGGAAAGGTAATGCGCCGGGAAAGGTCCCAGTATTTCTGTCCCAGAGCCATAAGCTCGGCTACCATACCCGCTCTGGAATCAATCGTGGTAGTTTCTCCGGACAGCACAGGCTGCATCACCCGCAGGTGATCCTCAATAAAATCTTTGGGTAGGGGTGCATCGTGTTTCATATCTTTCATTCCGGCGGTATATAATGTTTGTTGCAGTTTATTCAAGTCGCCAGCGAGTGCATAACGTACAATAGCCCGATAGTGCAATTGCATCTCCCGAGGAATTTCTTTGACCTGCCCAAAGTCATAGAGTACCACCGACCCGTCGTCGAGAAAGCCAAAGTTACCCAAATTGGGGTCGGCATGTAGCAAACCATGCACCAGAACCTGACGCATGATAATAGTAAAGAGGTTTTCTCCCCACAAATTGCGCAGCTCCCGGGGCGCCTGCTGTATCGCCGACCTCCCTTGTAGCGAAGGCAGGTAGCGGGCAACAATTACACCGCGACCACTCAACACCTCGAGTGGCTCTGGTACCATGCCATCTCTTTTGTCACTCTTGCCGCGCTCATGAAACTGCCGCTGGTATTGCACCTCTAATTCATAGTCTGTTTCCCTTGTCAGTTGGCGATATATCTCTTCCCAGATCCCCTCAAGCTCCATTTCGGTAAATAATTTGAGAAACGGTGACAACAGGGTCTTCAATGCCCTAAAATCAGAATTCATGGCCTTAGCCACACCAGGGTACTGCAGTTTCACCACCACCGGTGAATTATCACTCAACAAAGTAGCACGGTGCACCTGACCAATACTGGCGGCTGCAAGCGCAACTTTATCAATGTTAAAAATAGTTTCATAGTGGGGATGTAGCTCTCGTAAGGCCGGCTCTACTTTTTCAAAAGACAGCGGTTTTATATCACGTTGCAACACTGCCAGAACTTCAATCACCTGAGGGGGGAACAGACCTTCTTGCAGGGACAGCATCTGGCCCACTTTCATGGCGCCACCTTTCAGCTGCGCCAGAGTCTGCATCATCCGCGTGGCATTTTTGAGCCACACTTCGGGTTCAATGCCGCCACCGCCCTTGAGCAGATTCCCCGTGGAATGCGCCAACAGGGAGCCACCTACTTTCAGCGCCATACCACCAATCTGAAAGAGGCGGGCTAGGCCGCTCGGCGGCTCATCATGGGTTTTCATTCTACTAATATACAAAAAATATAGGGGATAATTGTGTATTTGATTTAACTCTTTATCCCGGAATAGCTGCTTCGCTTAAGCACCTGGCTTTAAGCGTCTATTCTTAAGTTAAGCACAACTCGTGTCAGCTAAAGGTTGTTAGTTACCAAAACTTACATTATGTCACATTTTGACTAGGGGATGTTTTCTTGGGACACATGTCCAGCTCCGTGCACTGCACCAAAAAAAATATTTTTGGTTTACTAAATTTATTTATCTTCAAAGCTTGGTAATTTTAGGCAATACACGCCCGATATCCCCCGCGAGAGAGTATTATGGCAGCAATCACCTTCCGTAACATACAAAAATCGTACCGCCTACAAAAAAGTGAATACCGCAAGAAACTCAAAGGCGAGATTAAAAAGCTCAAAGAAGAGCTGCGCACTACTTTTGACGAAGCGGCGCGCACCAAAGCCCTGGCCGAGATTGAACTGCGCCGTTCGGCAATGCGCAATATTGAACCCCATAATCTCACGGTTGACATAATTCGGGATTTCAACCTGGAAATTCAAGATAAGGAATTTGTTGTTTTTGTAGGGCCTTCGGGCTGCGGTAAATCCACCGTATTGCGCATGCTGGCCGGTCTAGAAGAAATAAGCGATGGTGAAATCAAGATTGACGGTCGGGTAGTAAACAACATGGCGCCGAAAGACCGCGATATCGCGTTTGTTTTTCAGAGCTACGCGCTTTACCCCCACCTGACCATCTTTGATAATATTGCGTTTGGTCTCAAGCTGCGCAAGATGCCAGCCACCGAAATCCAGCAGCGGGTCTATCATGCCGCTGAAATTTTACAATTAACTGAACACCTGCACAAACGCCCCAAACAGCTCTCGGGCGGGCAGCGCCAACGTGTGGCCATGGGGCGGGCGATTGTGCGCAACCCGGCGGCCTTTCTGTTCGATGAACCCCTATCTAACCTCGACGCCAAGCTGCGCCAAGAAATGCGGGTACAGATCAAGAAGATCACCCGCCGCCTCGATACCACCACAGTCTATGTCACCCATGACCAAATAGAGGCCATGACGTTAGCCGATAAAATTGTCGTTTTAAATCGCCTTGAGCCCGAGGTGGATGTAAACATACAACAGGTCGGCGCCCCCCTCGATATTTATTACAACCCGGCCAATACATTCGTGGCGGGCTTTATCGGTACCCCGACCATCAACCTGCTCGATGGTGAGTTTTCTGAAGAGGATGGCACCCTCTTTTTCCGCAGTGGCCCTCTGCGTCTGCGCGTGGCCGAAGAAAAAAAGCCCTTTGCTTACAAGTATGGCAAAAAAGCGGTGAAAGCCGGCATCCGCCCGCAGGATTTTGAAGACGCCTTATTTAGCCAAAGCGGCTCACATGACAATATCATCGAAGCGGTCTGTGATGTCTCGGAAAACCTCGGCGCTGAAATTCACGCGCAATTGCAGTGCGGCGAGGTTACTCTCACCGCCGCCGTCACTTCCCGATCACAAATGAAGATGGGCGAAAAGATCAGGCTGGTTGCCAATATCAATAACATGCACTTTTTTGACTTTGAGACCGGTACCAACCTCAACCGGGTACAGCTATGAATTTATACAGTGTACAAATATTACCCCGTTCCACTACCCGGATAGCCTTAGCCCGGGGAGTATCCCAACTATACACTGTAAGAAAATTACTATACGGTGTAAGAAAATGGCTTTCAGGGGTAATTCTCCTAACTATACAGTGTATAAATATCGCCTGTTCTTCACCGGGGGATGCAAATACCATTATGCTGTGGCATTCTTACCGGGCTGAAGAGCGGGCTGCTCTTGAAGAGATAGCTGAGCGCTACAACGCAACCAAACCAGAGAAGCCCGTTAAACTACTCTACATCCCCAATGATGCTTTTGCTGACAAACTGACCAACTCAATACCCCGGGGTAAAGGGCCTGATTTGTTTATTTTTGCTCATGACCGCATTGGTGACTGGGCGGGCAAGCTGCTGGTGGAACCGCTGGAATTTCTAATGACCGATGAGTTTCGGGGTCGTTTTCTTGAGGCAACCCTGCAGAGTTTCATCTATCGTGATGAGGGTTTGTCAAAATTTGTCTATGAGGGTTCCATCTATGGCTTACCGCTGAACTTCAAGGTGCTCGCTCTCTACTATAATAAAAAACTGGTAAGTATGCCGCCTAAAACCACGGCCGAACTGCGCGCCCAGGCCCGTCGCCTGACTGATAGAAAAAAGGGCATCTATGGTCTGGTCTATGCCAACGATAAGCTATATTTTCATTCGCCCTGGTATTTCGGTTTTGGGGGGAATATCTTTGACGAAGCGGGCAACCCTGCGCTAAATCTGCCGGGCGCTGCCCGCTCGCTGCAGTTTGCCCGCAGTCTCTACCGCGACGATCAAATTATGCCAGATGAAATTACCAATACGTTAGTGACATCCCTCTTTAATGACAATAAAGCCGCTTTTGTGATCAATGGCCCTTGGTTCAAAGCGGAAATTAAAGAAGGGTTAGAGTATGGCATCGCGGTATTGCCGGCCATCAGCGAAAACAATAATGCGCCAGCTCGGCCCTTTCTGACGGTTGAAGGCATACTGATGAACGCCTACAGTAAAAAGAAAAAAGAAGCCTTTGCCTTTATGCGCTACCTGACCAGCCTTGATTCGGCGCTGGTATTGGCGCGGCGGGGGGGGCAGATTTCTTCGGTAAAACAGGTCTATGAGCAGAGCGATATTAAGGCCCGCGAAGACCTGATGGTCTTCAAAACCCAGCAGAGCAGTGCCGTACCAATGCCTAATCGCCCAGATATGAAGAAAATTTGGACGCCGATGGACAACGCGCTGTCGCGGGCCATTTATGGCAATGATGATCCAGCGCAGACCCTGCTCAAAGTACAGCGCGAAGTAGAAGAGGCCATTCGGGAGAGCAGTTATTAACCTATATGCACCTTTCAAGTGAAAATATTCTTCTGATCGGTTTGGTTTACCCGACAGAAAAACACAGACAAAAAAGTAATATTAAGAGGAAACGACCTTGAAAAAGAAACAATACCTTATCTGGTTTACCTTATTGGTACTCACGGCAGTTTACGCGGCGGCCTCTTTTCTGCGCCGGCACAGCGCTTCAGAGACGCTAACACAGCAGATGGTCTTTGCCGCGCGGGCAGCGGCCCAGGTACTGGAACAGGATAAAAACTTTACGGCTTCAGGTCTGGCGTCTTCCCAGAGTCTCAAAAAGTTAGCTGTTGCCCAGGAAATTTTTGCCGGAGGCAACCCTGCCCGACGGCTTACGGTAATTCGCGATTTCAACGTGGTGTACTCTCCCGAGGGGGCAGCTAATGCGCCCATGTCGCGGGAAGATTATTCTTTAAAACAGCTCTATGACCTACAGGTAAAGGTAAAGCGTTATTTTTACAGCAATGAGCGCATCTTAAAATACAAACCAGATTTTGTCACCGATTACAAAAAGAAACCTTACCCCGAAGTTGATGTGCAGTTGCAGGATGTACGGCAGCGTATGGTCTATCCGCTGTCCTCGGGGGGGCGTTTTCTGGGTGTCGCGGTGCTTGAAGCGGAATTACCAGCAGCCGAACTGCCGGTTAGCTTTACACTGGGATTTCTCTTGGCAGCTATTGTTATTCTAATATTTGAATTTCTGGTATTTCGCGATGTGGCTGTAGAGTTCAACCCGGCTGATTGGCGTCACGTTTTGCGCATTTCTGCCGGATTGACGCTTATCAGTACGGTTTTTCTGCTGGTCTCGGCAGACAGGCTTACCCTGCAGGCTATGGCAACTTTGCAGCTCGATGCGCAGGCTTACTTCCAGCGGGGGCTTATCAGTGAGTGGTGGCAGATATCCTTCAACAACCACAACCTGCCACTTGAAGTAATGACCGCCTCTGGTGCCATTGCGGGTAATTATAGCGACCGCTTCTTCATTAAGATGGCCGGATTTATTGCCCTGCTTGCGACGCTGCTCTTTCTCTTTCAGGTAGCCGGCCTGCGTTTATTCCTTTCTGGCCGCGCACAGGCATTACTTAAAGAACACCGCCTGGCCTATGCCTACATTGCCCCGGCCATCATCGCCACTATTTTAGTTATTTTTATTCCCTTTACTTATAGCGTAGGCTTAAGTTTTTTTAGAAATTTGTACAACGACTACTACTTTGCCGGGCTATATAATTTTTTCAAAATTTTATTTGATTTTTCGTGGCAGCCGCGGGCTTTTTACTACACCCTATCGGTGACTGTGCTTTGGACGGCGCTCAACATTGTGCTACATGTTAGCATTGGTCTGGGCTTAGCGTTATTATTGAAAGAACCATCGCTCAAATTTAAAGGGGTCTATCGCTCGCTGTTGATTTTACCTTGGGCTGTGCCTAACTACATTACGGCACTTGTCTGGAAAGGGATGTTTCATAAGGAGTTTGGGGTGATCAACCAGACTCTGGTTACACTTGGCTTTGAACCTGTGAGCTGGTTTTCTTCTTTTTGGACGGCACTTTTTGCCAATTTAGCAACCAATACTTGGCTGGGATTTCCTTTTATGATGGTCATTGCTTTAGGTGCCTTGCAATCCATCCCCAAAGATCTCTATGAAGCAGCGGATATTGACGGCGCCAGCCGCTGGCAAAAGTTCTACAATATAACCATACCCCTATTAAAGCCCGCGATGTTTCCCGCGATTATTTTAGGCACCATTTGGACTTTCAATATGTTTAATATTATCTATCTGGTGTCAAATGGCGCTCCTAATAACTCGACTGACATCCTCGTGGTTGAGGCTTACCGGGCGGCATTTGAGAAAGACTTATATGCTTATGCGTCGGCGTATTCTATGATTATCTTCTTTATTTTGGCTGGCTATAGCTTTTTAACGAACCGCCTAAGCAAAGCCAGTGAGGGGGTGTACTGACATGGCCACAAATTCTTACCGTGCAGAAAAACCTAAAACCAACTGGTCGATCCACCTCTTTTTGATTGTTTTTACACTGTTGACCCTTTTCCCAATCTATTGGGTGTTCCAGATTGCCTTTTATCCCGGCAATGATCTACCCTCAACCTTTTCGCTGCTGCCACAGGCGATAACGCTCGATAATTTTGCCCACCTGTTGTTTGAAAAACCATTCTTTCGCTGGCTATTAAATAGTGTGGTGGTTTCGCTATCAACTACCCTAATTGGTATATTTCTGGCGGCGACTGCAGGCTATGCCTTCAGTCGCTTTAACTTCCCTGGCAAGCGGGCAGGTCTCATGGCATTTCTTTTAACGCAGATGTTTCCGGGCACCATGATGATGATCCCCCTATACATTATTCTCGATTATCTTAATTTGGTGGATACGATGGCAGGGTTGGTGCTGGTTTACTCGACTACCTCCATCCCCTTTTCTGTTTGGATGCTCAAAGGTTATTTTGACACCATCCCCAAAGACCTTGAAGAGGCTGCCTATATTGACGGTGCCAGCCGCAGCATGATTTTCTGGAAGGTGATTTTGCCCTTGTCGCGTCCAGCTCTGGCTATTACCGGTCTGTTTTCGTTCATGACAGCCTGGAATGAATTTATTTTAGCAGCAACGTTTATGAACAATGAGCTTTCTTATACCCTGCCGGTAGGGTTACAACAGTTAGTTGGTCAATTTTCGGTAGAGTGGGGCCATTTCGCTGCCGGCTCCATTTTGGTCAGCATACCCGTAGTGATTTTGTTCTTTATGCTGCAGAAGAATTTGGTGGGGGGATTGACCTCTGGTGGGGTCAAAGGGTAGCTCTTAGCGTAAAAACCTTTCTCGGGTAAACAGTACCGCACCAACCAATTGCTACTGCGGGGGCTAACTTAAATAACAGCAGCAATCCTTCCGTGGCTTGCTTTACTCAACTTTTCCTTAAAAAGCAAGCCACGGGCCTGGTAATTTCCTGTTTCGCCAGGGTATGAGAAAATACGGGCTTGATATTTTCTGAAGGGCAGACTGGCCTGCTTGTAACCACTCGGAAACTCCGCCTGAGCCTAACCTCTTTTGCTTACCTTATTAGCCAGTAGCTGCAAGCCACTTAGGGGCGTCTTTAACACAGCAGCCACTGTATTACCCTACCGCCAGGCTACTACGAATGAGAGGGTATGTTCTCTTGCCGGACAACCTGCCCAGGCCACGGCTGCCGTAATTTTTCTGCACGCGAGGATGTTTGGGGGGATTGCATCCACCCAACGGGCCGCGCATGATTTCTCTACATATAGGAATGTTTTCTTGCC
>CALHRC010000089.1 GCA_938038265.1 uncultured bacterium | reverse complement strand
TTTTCCCTGCAGTTAGACTACTCTTTCGGGCTAAAACCCCGATTGGCAGCCTGACAAGGCAACAGTTCTCCCCTTAAGCCTACCACCAGCAACACCGCCAGGGAATCGGTATGCCCGCAGCGTAGCCAAACATCCCCACATTCAGAGAAATTATAGCAGAGGTGGACTGGTTAAGTTGCTCGGCAAGAAAACATCCTCACATCTGCAAAAATTAGGCAGTGCAAGTCTAACATCAGCCCAGGCGGGAAACTGGGCAGTGGCGGTAAAACATCCCACATGCAGAAAAATTACGGCAAGCGGTGGCCTGGGCAGGTTGCCCGGCAAGAGAATATCCCCATATCTGCAAAAATTATGCAGTGCGGGCGAGTGTAATCTATCTCCTAGGACTGGGTACGCATTTTTCAAGGGTTAGGTATCTGTCTCGATTATAGTTGCCGGTCAGAGCTGTACGATCGCCTTGACCAAAGATATTCCATGAGAAACCGCAAGCGAAAGATCGTTGTCATTGGTTTAGGGGAGTTCGGTCGTCGGTTAGTGCCCTCGCTTTACAGCGAGGGTCATGAAGTACTGGCTATTGACTCTGATATGGAAAGGGTTGAAGAGATTAAAGACCAATGTACGATAGCTGTTTGTGTCGATTGTACCGATGAAAAAGCCATGCGGGAATTAGATCTCGGCAGTTTTGATACCGCGATCATTGCGATTTCAGTTAACTTTGAAACTCTGCTGGTTGCTGCCGATATCCTGAAAAAAATTGGGATAACTGAGATTATTGCCCGTTATCGTTCTGAATTGCAGAAGCGCATTTTGAATATGCTTGGCATTCACGAAATTTTTAATCCAGAGCAGAAAGCTGCGGCGAGCATGGCAGAGATGTTCCGTCGCGAGGGAATTCATGACAGCTTTCAGGTAGGGGAGGATTATCGCATTGTTGAGGTAGAAGCTCCTGAAGGAGTGCATGGTCTGAAAATAGGCGACCTTGCTATTCGGGAGAAATACCAGCTTAATTTAATTACCATCCGCCGCCGGCTTAAAAATAAAGAAGAAAAAAAAGTTATTGGCATACCTTTGCCAGATTCGCCGATTTTTGCTGGTGACGACCTTCTGCTCTTTGGAAAAAGTGAGCAGATAGATCAGTTCCTTGACGATTACAACTGAGTAATTTATTTGGGTTGCCGGCCACAGTGAGCGGATTTATTTCTGTTACTACCAGAAACTTCAGAAGCGGATCTTGGCTATCCACCTGAAATTTTTGCCGCAATTTCAGTAAAAAATCTTTCATGTTTCTACCAATCTGCCGAAAAAGAAAATATGAAGAAATATAGTTTTATTATGTTGGTGGGGTTATCATTTTGCATGGCTCCGCAAGTACGCGACGATGAAAATGCGGGTAAAGGGCAGGTACGCACATCGGCCTCCCAAGGTGATGATCTGTTCTTTCAGAACCAGGGTGGCCAGAGAAATATACCGACTAAGGCTGCAGTGAATATTGGTTATGCCTCATGGTATGGCAAAGAATTGCACGGTCGGCCTACAGCAAGCGGTGAAATTTTTGATATGAATAAGATGACTGCGGCTCATCGGGAGTTTCCGATGGGTTCCTTAGTTCTGGTAAAAAATTTGGAGAATGGCCGTAAGCAGCTCGTAACCGTCAATGACCGGGGGCCTTTTGTTGAGGGACGCATCATTGACGTTAGTTTTGCTGCCGCTCGGGAATTGGGCTTTGCAGAGAAAGGTATAGCTAAAGTAGAAATAGAGCTATTGCAAGAAGGTCGCGATAATTTCATGAGTAAAGCGGAGCTGGCACCGGCCGTCGAAAAAAAAGCCATGGCAAAGCAGCAGATTATTGAGCCTGAAGAGGATTTTGACGATACCGCTGGAGCTGATGACGATTTCTTTGACGATGAAGAAGAGCCGGTAAAAAAGAAAGATAGTAAAAATGATAAATTTGTCTTTGCGGATGGCCAAAAGCCGAAGGGCTATACCATCCAGATTGGGGCTTTTAAAACCCGCGCTAATGCCGAACGCCACCGTGAAGAGATGACCGCTAAATTTGGCAAGCGTTGTTATATTGGCCAGAAAGACGGTTGGCATTTTGTCATGATTGGCGATTTCAAAGACAGCAAGAAAGCCCGCGAGTACCTCAATAAGTTGAAAGCTGATGGCGTTGACGTCATGTATCGGGGAAAAATATCGTAATGCATGGATTACAAATCAGCGGGCGTTGATACGGAAAAGGCCCGCTCTCTCCTTAGTGACTTAAAAGGTACGATTACCGCAACGCACGGTGAAAATCCAGCGGGGCGGCCGATCGGCACTTTTGGTGGATTTGCTGGCGCCTTCAGGCCCGGCGTTTTTTTTTCGGGAGCCGATGTCGTTGCGGCAACTGACGGTGTCGGCACTAAGATTCAACTTATTCGCAAATTCAACCGCCACCACACTGTTGGTTTTGATTTGGTGGCTATGTGCGTTAACGATCTCTACTGCGCCGGCGCCACCCCAGCGTTCTTTCTCGATTATATTGCCTGTGGCCGCCTGGATGACAGTTGGTACAAACCGGTTATCGACAGTATCAGCCGGGCGTGTACTTTGGTGCCGATGGCTCTGTTAGGGGGAGAAACCGCAGAACATCCGGGGGTGATGCCCGACGATGAATACGATCTTGCCGGCTTCTGTGTCGGGTTTGTGAAACCAGATGGGCATCTGCCGCGCCTCAATGAGGTTAAAGGGGGGGATGTACTGGTCGCACTGCCGTCTTCAGGCGTTCACAGCAACGGGTTTTCTCTGGTAAGAAAAATTCTCGCCCGCCTGGAGCAGGAAAATCCCCAACGTTACCTGAAGCTGCTGCATGATGAGCAGTTTATCGACAAACTGTTGGCGCCGACGCGCATCTATTCCTTCATGCCGGCATTGCTGGCGGCAGCACCAATTAAAGCTGCCGTGCATATTACCGGCGGCGGCTTTTATGAAAATATCCCCCGGGTGCTGCCGGCACACACTGCGGCAGTGATACAAAAGCCGCGGCCTTTTCAGTTGCCGGTATTTGATTTTTTAGCTGAATTTGTAGCGCCGAGAGAGCTGTATAAGACCTATAACATGGGTATTGGCATGGTACTGGTGTGCACAGCAGATGTCCTGCCTGTGGTACAGAAGTTTGATGAGCGGGCCTGTATTATCGGTGAAATCCAGGGGGATAGTGAGGCCGGGTACGAAGCTGCCGTCAGAATTAAAGGGATAGATTTTAGCTAACCCCGCGTCCTTGAGCCGGCGGCATAGGCTGGATTTTTTAATTTTCGAGACGGTAAAACTGCACCCGCAGCCGGTAGCCATCGGAGTCGAGGCGGGAGCCCGGCATCCCCCCCTGTAACATGAATTCTGATCGGCTGGTACCCATTTGAATTAAAAGAATGCCATCCGCCCCGCTTTCGGCGGCCATGCGCCGCAGGCGCTCTATGATTTCTTCCCGCCGGTAGCCAGCCGAGTATTGTATGGTAACTTCTGAGAGCAGTTGGTACTTTTGTTGTGGCAGGTCGTAGCCGATAATAACTTCAGACGCTTGTTTTCTCTGGGGCGGCAGCGGTTTGACGTAGTCAACCCTCTCAACCGACTGGCAGTCCAGAAAAAAAATTGGAAAAATCGTAGCCAATATGAATTTCCATCGTCTAATAACCACAAAATAGTAAAAATTGGCAGACATATCCATGACAAAAAAAAGTAAAAATAATATTGATCCCAATAAACCACTCAAAATCAATGAAGGGCGGCCGGCAAGTGAGGCTTTTCTGAACAGTTTTTTTCGGGTTTTTAGTCTCGAACAATTGCTGGCTTTTGAGGCCCTCTTTTTGGAATTTGAAGAGAAGATAAAGCAGATCAACATGACACCTGAAATGTTCATGAAACAGGTGAATGACGCTTATAAGCGCTATCAGGATCTCAAGGGGCTCGATCACTTTCAACCTATGGACAAGAAGGGCTTCGAGTATGTCGAAAACTTTATGCGTACCTCTATTGAAAAAGTTTACAATATGACCCAAAAACATCCACCTAAACGATAATTGCAGTAGTCATTTTGAGTGATTTTTCAAAATAGGACATAAAGCTCCGTTTACCTATCTGTCGGAGTACCCGAGGAATACAGGATGAAAAGAATTTTATATGTGACGATGCTTGTCGCAGTTGCGGTGCAGTTTAACAGCTGTATATCCCAGACCGAGGAGCCGGCTGGGGTTATGGTCTATCCCAATCCCTATAACCCGACGCAGGGGTTTCTCAATATTAAAGATTCTAACGGGAATTCCCTGGGAGCCAATGTAAAATTATTTGTCTATAATTTTAACTTGACAGAGGTATATAATGGCACTTTGGTAAACGACCAATATGCCGGCATTAACGCTTCGGGCGATCATCTACCGCCGGGTATTTATTTTCTCAAGATTGTCGTGGTGGATGGTACTGCAGAGAAAGTAACCAGTGAGCGCTATCGGCTCGTTGTTCAATGAGGGTTTTCGATGAGTAAATACATCCAACAGTTTGCTTTATTAACTATGGCTGTGATGCCTGCCGCTGGTTTTGCGGCGGGCGATTTTTTGAAAAACAATTTTAGTGCCCGCTCTGTAGGCCTCGGCAACGCTTATGGAGTTATTGTCAGCGATCCCTCAGCTCTTTATTGGAATCCCGCCGGTTTAGCTAACATCAATGGGGAGCGCACGACCATACGCAAGTTAGAAGATATCACCAAAGAGGCTGAGGCTGCTTTTGGCGAGGGCGAGTTTAATGATTTACTTGATGGCACGGATGGTGGCAAGAGTGAACCACAGGGGGTAGCCCGAATTGAGCGAGGTTTTGAGATCCAGTGGTATAATGCGGCTGCGCTGCAATCGCTAGATCGTTATACTGGCTTTAGCGGCATTGGGGTTACCGCTTTTGGTGGAACACTTGGCGTCGGAGCTTTGGGGTCGGTATCCCCGGGTGTTCGTGGTTATGATGAGAATGGTGTTAAAACTAAATCACTTGATTATCATGGGGGCGCAGGTTATCTGGGTTATGCCCGGGAAAGCGGTTCGCTGCGCTGGGGTGTGAGTTTCATGGGCATGAACGAAGGGGTCGGAGCCGAAGCTGTAAATGGCGGTGGTTTGAATTTTGGTGTTCAAGTTGTGCCTATTCCCATTCTGTCTGCGGGTTTTTCTGTTCAGAATCTTGCTGGAGCGGTTCAGTCGCGGGTAAACGAACAGCAGAAATGGGAAAAACTCGACACCCTACTGCGGTTCTCCGTTGCGGTGACCACGCCACCACCGAATGCCAATCTCAAGCTGCTGATGGGTTTTACTTCTAATTTAGACAATACGAAGAGCGAAGGAATGCGCATGAACCTTGGGGTGGCTTACAGCCTCAATACTTTTTCCTATCTGATGGTGGGTATTGATCACAGCAGCCCGGCAGTTGGTTTCGGGTTAATTTTCAAGCCGATCCAGTTTGCCTATTCAGTCAACCGTGATCCCTTGTTGTTGGGCTTTCAGCACTATGCTGAGCTGAACTTTGCTCTCTGACGCCGGTTGGTTGTTGCCCACGATACAACTGAATACCCACGCCCTGAAATCTGGGCCGTGCTTAACCTGACACCCGATTCATTTTATTCGGGCTCCCGTTGTACTGTGGCAGAGCTGCCCGGTATAGCTGCCAACCTGCTTGCGGCAGGGGCCGATCGCTTGGATATTGGCGCGGAAAGCTCGCGCCCGCAGGCAGAAGATATTGGCTGGCAGGAAGAATGGCGCCGTTTGGAGCCTGGACTGGCAGTGTTGCGCGATATGTATGGCGACAATTTTCTGCGTTCCAAAGTATCTGTTGATACTTTCCGCCGGGAGACTGCCCAACGTGCGCTTGCCATGGGAGTGGGTTGTATCAACGATATCTCCGGTGGCGCTGACGAAGAAATATTGCGTGCGGTCGCTCAAGCCCAGTGTGAAGTGGTCTTGATGCATATGCAGGGCAGACCGGGCACCATGCAGAACGATCCCCGCTATGCGGATGTAGTCAGTGAAGTTAGAGAATTTCTCATACAGAGAACAGAGCGCGCTCTGGCAGCGGGTATTTTGGGGGAAAATATTATCTGGGATTATGGCATTGGTTTCGGTAAGACAGTGGAGCACAACCTGCGTCTCTTGGCTGCTACAAAAGAATTTCTACATTCAGGTTATCGGCTGATGGTGGGAGTTTCTCGCAAGTCATTTCTCGGTAAAATTTTGGATCTACCCGATCCGGCGCAGCGAGGCGAGGCAACTTTAATCATGCACACCTGGCTCGCGGCGCAAAAAGTTTCTATACTACGCACCCACGATGTGGCAAACTGTGTCATGATACGCCGCCTGCTAAGTGCTGTGGAGCAATATGAAAACTGATATACTTGGTTTGCTGACAGATGGACGGGCCTGGGTTGATATTGCCCTGGTGGCGTTCCTGCTCTACCAGGTCTATCGCCTTGTGGCACAATCGCGGGCGGTGCCAATTCTCATTGGTCTCTTGTTATTCATTTTACTTTCTCCAGTGTCTCGTTTTCTCCGGCTTGAAACTTTGGGTTATATTTTTGAAATTTTCTCTAATTTTTTGGTTATTGCTGTCATTGTTACGTTGCAGCCCGAGCTGCGTCGGATGTTTTATCAATTAGGTCAGGCCGGCTGGGTGCGCAGTTTTATGACCGGCTACCAGATTCCGGTAGAAGAAATTTCAACTGCAGTGCAGACCTTTGCCGAACAGAAAACCGGAGCTCTGCTGGTATTGGTCAATAAGACCGGGCTTAAACAACTATCAGAAAGTGGAATTCCTCTTCATGCTCGCTTGAGTCGGGAATTATTATTGGCCATTTTTTATGAAAAAAATCCCCTGCATGATGGCGCGGTGATCATTGAAGGTATGACGGTGGCTTCAGCGGCAACTTATTTACCGCTGTCATCGTCAACCCAACTCAAGCGTACCCACGGTGCACGCCACAGAGCTGGCCTTGGTATTACTGAAGAATCAGACGCTTTATCGATCATTGTCTCTGAAACCACAGGTCATATTAGTTGTTGTTTTTTAGGTGAAATGCGTGAGAATGTGGATGTCAATACTTTGAAATCTTTTCTGACCGCATTTAATGGCAACCGTCTAAATGAAGAGTGGCAAGCGCAGAATGCGATCTCTCGGCAAGTCAAAGGTGGTCGCCGATGAACTGGCTGCTGCGTCGTTTTTCAGTTAGAGTCCGGGCTAAATTGTTAGCTATCCTCGGAGCGATTTTGCTTTATTATTATGTACAAAACCTTAAAATTACCGAAGTGACTTTAAATATTCCATTAGTGGTAATCAATCGCCCCCAAAGTGTTGCTTTGTCTGGTGAGCTGCCGCGCTTTGTACAGATTACGATTGCTGGTCGGGAAGAGTCTCTGAAGTTTTCTACCGGCAGTTTACGCGCGGAATTAAATCTTGCTGAAGCAGACACAAAGAAGACCCGCTATCCAGTGGAATTTGACGAAAACCAGCTGCCGGCGTCGGTAATCTTGAGAAAGAAGCCCGCTCCGTTAGAACTGCGTTTTGAAAAAGTCGTTCGGCGAAGGTTGCCCCTGAGGGTAATTACTAGTGGCGCTCCTGACAGCGCCTATCGTGTCACACGAATTATGCTGCGCCCGGATACTGTCGTCGTCGAAGCGCCGGAGAGTGCCTTTAGGAACCTGAAAGAAATTACAACGGCGACTTTGTCTTTAGATGGGGTAACGGCCAATTTTGCCCGGCGTTTGCGACTTCAGATACCGGCAGCTGTAGTCTCTGCCGATATTTCTGATACCGAGGCAGTGGTCAACGTAATGGCAATTGCTACCGGGGGGGAGAAACAGTTTGATGCTATCCCTATTCGTATCTTGAATCTGGATCCGGCGCTTGAGGCGACTTTGTCAGACAAGAGTGTTAGAGTGGTGATCAGCGGCGATCGAGATGGTCTGAAAAAAATCAATGCTGCGGATATTAGCGCCTCAGTTGATTTAGGCGATACGCGCTATAACCCCCGCACAGGTAGTATTTTACCTTATGAGGTTGAACAGGGGTTACAGGTGAAGGTGAAATTGTTGCGTACTATAAAAGATGTTGGTCTAACTTCTTTCGCTCCAGAAAATATTTCAGTACGCTTTCGAGTTAAAGAAGAATATAAAAGAAAAGAAGATTCAGTTGTTGAGGGTAAGAGCCCATGAGCAGAGAGTATATCCACCTTGGTTTGAATATCGATCATATTGCGACATTGCGCAATGCGCGTAATGAGGGTGATCCCTCTCTATTAGAACTTGCTTTTGAAGCGCAGGATGGCGGTGCTGATTCTTTTACCATGCACCTACGGGAAGATCGCAGACATATTAAAGACAAAGATATTTTTGAAATAAAAGAGCATGCTAAATTACCTATTAACCTTGAGATGGCCATAAGTGAAGAAATGACAAAAATTGCTCTACAATTAAATCCCCGCAGTGTCTGCATCGTACCTGAGCGGCGTTTAGAGCTTACTACCGAAGGCGGTTTGGATGTCAATGCCCACTTCGCTGCCTTGCGTCCTTTAGTTCAAGAATTGCAGGCAGCAGAAATAGAAGTCTTCCCATTTGTTGAACCAGATTTGACGGCAATTGATTTGTGTCATACATTAGGCTGTAATGGTGTTGAATTGCATACCGGAGCGTTTGCGCGTGGCTGGAAAAATATTTATGAACGCCACCGCCAAGTACAGCGATTACAGTTGGCGGCCGAGCATTGTGCTAAACTAAAATTAGAATTACATATTGGCCATGGCTTAAATTATGTCAATATTGGGGATGTACTTAATTTGCCCGGCTTAACGGAAGTTAATATTGGCCATGCCATTATCGCGCGTGCGCTTAAAACTGGTTTACGATTGGCTGTGGCAGAAATGAAAGCTCTTCTGGAGAAAAAAGTATGATTATTGGCATGGGAATTGATATTTGCGAAAATTACCGCATTAGAGAAATTGTCGCACGCTATGGTGAGCTATTTTTGCAACGGGTCTTTCATGAAGAAGAAATTACTTATTGCTTAGCTAAAAAAGATCCGGTGCCACATTTGTCAGCTCGTTTTGCAGTAAAAGAAGCTTTCATTAAAGCACTGTCACTGCGGCGTACTTTAAATCTTTCCTACCGTGAAGCACATCTCATTGGTGGTGTTGGTAAAAAAGATCTTTGTCTTTCAGGACACCTACAAGAGCTTTATTTAGCCAGTGGCGCAAACCGCCTAATGTTTAGTATTTCACATGCCCGTGAATATTCAACAGCAGTGGTAATTTTAGAAAAAATCTAAATAAATGAGCAAAATAAATAAAAAAGAGACTGAAGAATTATTAAGTGCTCATGAGGTTGAGGGGGATATTTCCCTGCGACCCAAAAACCTGCGCGAGTTTATTGGCCAGCGCAGTGTGGTCGAAAATTTAGAGATATACTTAGCTGCAGCCCGCATTCGCAAAGAACCTCTTGATCATATTCTTTTTTCCGGGCCACCCGGCTTGGGTAAAACAACATTAGCTCGTATTATTTCTGAGTCTTTAGGCTCCAATTTTTATCAAGTGGCCGCACCTAACATTAAACGTCCCGGTGATATAGCAAAATTATTAACTTCATTAGGCGATAATGATATTTTATTTATAGATGAAATCCATCGCTTGCCAGCTCCTGTTGAAGAAGTATTATACTCTGCCATGGAAGATCGCCAAATCGATATTACCCTTGGAGATGGTTTAGCTGCCAGTGCGGTGCAATTGTCACTGCCGCCATTTACGTTAGTTGGTGCTACTACGCGACCAGGAGCGTTGACGGCACCCTTAAACGATCGTTTTGGTATCAAGTTACGTTTAGATTTTTATGAAGAAGAAGATCTCTGCGAGATTATCCGCCGGGCAGCTAACCTATGGAATATCCCTTATGAAGAAGGTGCCTTGTCGCTGGTTGCTGCCCGTAGTCGGCGTACCCCACGCATTGCCTTGCGACTCTTGCGGCGTATCTGGGATTATGCGCTGGTGACCGGTGGTAAAAATACAAACGGCGCAATTACTGCTGCAGTTGCTGAGGATGGTTTTACTCGCATGGGGATTGACTCCTTAGGGTTAACGACTCTTGATCGCGAAATGATGCGCGTTATGGCAGAAGATTATGGCAATGGTCCGGTGGGCTTAAAACCACTTTCTGCTGCCTTAGCGGAAGATGTAATTACACTGGAAGATTTTATTGAACCCTATCTTGTGCGTATTGGTTTTATTCGCCGCACCGCACGAGGAAGAATGTTAACTGAAAAAGCTTGCCGTCATCTTGGTTTTAAAATAAAGACCCCCGTTTTTACCGATTCTCTTTTTTCCGTAGAGGATGAAACATGAATAAAAATTTAGTAAACTATTTATTAAAGTGTATGCTGGCAATATTTTTTTCACAGAAAGCATTAGCCATCTTACTGCTTGTTATTAGCATGAGTCAGTTAGGGGCACAGGCTTTTACTTATGACAAATTTCGTCTTAATTTTTTTAGAGAGCAAGATGACTCACCATGGAATACGTATTCGTTAGGAAATTTACATCCTACAGTTATCAAGTGGCAAAATACAAGCAACTCAACTACTAATAGAGAGAGCTATAGTGAAGGCCCAGTTCGCCGCGCTGAAATTGTCTTTCTCATCAGTTTACCTTTTTCGCTGCTGCTCAATATTGGCGCTACCGCCTTAGTTTATCAGGCTGCCACGGGCAATACCAATATGCCTTCTTCTGTTTGGGCATTTGCGGGCAGTAGCGCACTGCTATTTTCCGGGGCGATTGCCTGGCATGATCATCTTACAGTCTTTTCTGAAAATAATTTGTCTCGTGAGCGTCGCATGGAGTTGCGTTATAGCGCGTTTCTTACGCATTGATAAAGCGCCGCATGTGGATATTCAGCAGTATGCCGAGAGCAATATAACTGGTCAGCATATTGGATCCGCCATAGCTGACAAAAACTAGTGGAATACCTGTTACCGGTAACAAGCCAATGGCGATACCAATGTTGATTACGATGTGAGTGAAAAAAATCAGGGTTATGCCTGCAGCTAACAGCGCGCCATAATCATCTTTTGACTGGATCGCGATAGCCGCGCCGCGGAACACCAGCCCAAAGAGCAGTAGCACTGTCAGCAGCGAACCAAAAAATCCAAACTGCTCGCCGATGACAGAAAAAATAAAGTCATTATACCATTCAGGAAGAAACGGAGTATCACCGCGGGTCATGTCACCCTTAAACATCCCCTTACCGGTTGCTTGTCCCGAACCTAATGTAATAAGGGAGTGCCGCAGTTGGTAACCGGCTCCTTTGGGGAATTTATCAGGATTTGCAAACGAGATGATACGCACTACCTGGTGGGGTTTGAAATTTACCGATTTCATGAAGGCCAAAGCGGTACCGAATGACAGAGCGATAATCAGCACGACCGTTGAAATTTGCTTCATGAGCTTATTGCGCGTGGCAAAGTAAATTAGACTAAGAATGCCATAAGCTAATATTGAAATTATGATAGTCAAAATTAAAGCCAAATCGCTACGCAAAAAGTCTCGTAAGAGGGATGGATTTTCTTTGTCGATTTCAGCCGCAATATTCATGAGTTGCTCCAGATTTTCTGGTTTAATTACCTGCGTGGCGGCCCAGCGTCGCAGGGACTCTGTTTCTTCAATAGTGGAAGCTAATTCGGGTTTTTCGATATATTCCCATAATTCAAAAGAGAGAATTCTAACCGCATCGGCAAGTCTGAAATTTACATCCCGCAATTTAGTATAGATATCATCGACAATAATAAATTTTTGGTACTCAAGATACATGGGAATAAAAAGGGTAAAAAATCCCACAATGGCAAAACCAAAGATGACGGATGTATTGGCCCCCCCAATGTAGAGCAAGCCAAACAACAGCAGCAGACTCATCATAGCATAGCCTAAATCAGGCTGCAGAGCGATAAATAAAGTCGGAATAATTGCGATTAACACTGGTATGATTAATTCTTTTAGTTTTCCTATTTCTGTTTCGCGTAAAACCAGATACCGACTTAGCGCAATTACAAGTGCCAGTTTCATGAACTCTGCAGGCTGAAAGCCAAAACCGAAAAAGCGAATCCAAGCGCGAGCACCCTTTACTTTAGTGCCTATAAATGGTAAGAGCGTTGCGACGAGTACCAACAAAGCTACAATGTAAATTATAGCTGAATAAGATCCCAGCTTCTGGTAATTAAAAAAAGCAAAGAAAAACATGAAGCCCAGACCAATGAAAAGCCAGATGATTTTTTTTATGGCTAAGTCCTCCCCTGCGCCCCCGCCACCGTATAAAGTAACAATACCAATTAAAGTAGCGCCAACGGCAAATAGTATCGCAAGCCAGTCGATTCTTCCGACATTCATAAGGCTCTCCTTTGCTGCAGTTTACGGGCGTGGCGCAAAAAAACGTCTCTGGCTACGGGGGCCGCTCCGACAGATCCCCCAATGCCACGCTCGACGAACACGCCGACAACAATCATATTTTCAGGCGGCCCGTCAAAAGGACCATAGCCGATAAACCAAGCATGTTGGGTTGTGTTGGCGAACCGATCTCCTGAACGTGTCTGTACCGTTCCCGTTTTACCGGCAATGGGATATAAGCCGCTATAATTAAAAACCGAACGCGCCGTACCATTAGCAGCTACGGCGCGCAGACCTTTCTTGATCACCGCAAGAGAAGATCTGGAGATAGGTAATTCATAGAGCACTTGGGGCGTGATGCTTTCCTTTATAAGATCGTTTTCAGCAAAACGGATTTCTTTAATTAGGTGCGGGCGATAGACTACCCCTTCGTTAGCAATAGCAACATAAAAATTTGTCATCGCTACTAATGTGGTTTCAATAAAACCTTGCCCAATAGATAGGTTTACGGTATCGCCATCGAACCAGCGGCTATTAAATTGCTTTTCTTTCCAAGTTGGCGAAGGCACGAACCCTGGAATTTCAGCAGGCAGGTCAATTTGTGTGGGCTTATCTAATTGAAAATAACGGGAATATTTAATGATAGGCTCTGCGCCTATTTTATAGCCTAACTCGTAAAAATAAACCGAACAGCTCTGGGCAATACCCTGGATCATATCTAAGTAACCATGACGCGCCCAGTCATGAAAAATACTGTCTGGCAAGCCCTTGTAAGAACTTTTTAAGACAAATTTTCCACTGCAATTATATCGCTGCTCTTCCGTGACTCTCTTTTCCTCTAAAGCAGCTAAGGCCACGAGCGGTTTAAAAGTTGATGCGGGGGGATATTTCGCCGAAAGCGCCCGGTTGAGCTCGGCTTTTTTTTCCAGAATCTGCGCTAGATGAGCAGCGCGCTTTTCTTTTTCTGTTGAGACCAGAATATTCGGGTCAAAATCAGGTTTGCTTACCAGAGCCAGTACCTCTCCGGTGGCGGGTGCTATAGCAATTAAGGCGCCAGTTTTGTCTCCCAGGGCCTGCCACGCTGCTTTCTGTAGATCAGCGTCAATTGTGAGAATCAGGTTATTGCCCGGCAGAAAATTTTTAAAAACTTTTTGTTCTTCTACATCCCCGCTGGCGGTCTTGATCTGCACAATTTCACCGTCTTCACCACGCAGCAGAGAATCATAGTACGCTTCAAGGCCATTTTTACCGACCAGTTGGTAACTGCGAATGCCGGCTTCAATTTCGCGTCTGCTGGGCGGACCGACATAGCCGGTCACATGGGCCATTTCGGCGCCCATATTATAGTAACGTTGGATACTTTGCCGAATAATAAAGCGCGAAAAATTGAGATAGTAATCGGCTAACACAGTATGTTGCGCTTCGCTCAAATTTTCAATAAGTATGATTTCCTCATTTTGCTTTACCCTGCTTTCCAGAATACGGTCAGTAATAGCCCCGGGTTTCATGCGCAGTAACTTTTCGAGCAGGGCTGCTTGGCGGCGCAGTTCATCCCCCTTAAAATGAGATGGGATAGCAATGAGATCTAATGTGGTGCGATTTGATACGAGATAGGTAGCTTTTTCGCGCGACTCATAGTTACGATCAAAGATTTCGCCACGCGGGGCGGGCAGGGGCACCACCTTGCGGATAACCCGCTGGGATTTCTCGTGAAATTCTTCACCGCGAACAAGTTGCAGGTAAACCAGGCGAGCCAGAATAATGGCTAGCAGAATAACCGCAAAAACGGTGAAGGCAATCAGACGCGAGCGTAGCCGCTGCCAGAGCTTGAACTGTTGGGCTGACTGTGCCATGGTTTAACGGTGGTAGTCATCTTGTGGCATGGCCCAGTTGAGGACCTTGAACCAGAAAATAGACAGCAGCGCGGTATAGACCGCTTCAGGTATAATAATGCTGACGATGGTTTGGGCTGATTTTGCGTTATGAAATAAGGCCACTTCAAAAAACTCCATAAAACCTTTGACCAGGGTCACCGAAAGATGCAGCATGAACAGAACCAGCGCGCCTTCTTTATGAATCTTTCCGGAAATTTTTCCCATGAAAAAACCAATTAAAGTTTTTGGCAGGGCATGCGTGCCAATATAAAAGCGGATTTCGGTTGCCGACTCAGCTACTCCACCTAAGTTGATATCTTGTAACAGACCGCCGAGAAAGCCCACCCATAGCCCGGCAAACGAACCACGGTAGAGCGCGAAAAAAACGGTAAGGATCAGCAGCAGATCCGGTTTGATTTTTCCCAAGCTGAAAAAATCCACGCTGGTCTGAAGAAAATACGAGATCAAAATTGAAATTAAGATGATTACTTTTTCAAGAATCACGGCGTGCTCTCTTTAGGGGCAGGGTTAGCTACAGTCGTAGTCTTTTCCAATTGTGGTGTAATAGATACAGTCTCTTTAGCAGTACTGGTAGGTAGGGGGGGATCGACAATATTCTCAGGGGACAGCGGCGGAAACTTCAGTAGATCCGCCGAGAGAGGCTTTTTGACTACCATTACAAAATCAAGTCGTTTGAAATCAATTACGGGAATCACATCGGCCCTCTGGTAACTGCCAAGTCTTTCAATGCGGTTGCCGACAATCCCGACGGGCAGGCCTTTGGGGAAAATACCATCCCCCCCTGAAGTGATAATTTCGTCACCGGGATTTAAGAATACCCCGAGAGAAAGGTATTCCAACTGCGGATTTTCACTGTTGGGGGACTGCCCGACCAACAGTGCCCAATGGCCAGTCTTTTTTACCTGTACCCCAAGGCGGGAGTTTAGATCGAGGATCGGCAGAATACGCGACGAGCGGCGGTTGACCTGGATCACCTTGCCAATAACTCCCTGTACCATACTTTCATGTTCCTTGCCCTCTTTATCTGTGGTGCGCACCACCTGGTAGGCCAGTACCGGCATATAGGGCTCAATGCCATGTAGAGAGCCCTTACTGATGATAATGGTGCGGAACCAGTTATCGGGATCTTGCGAAATTACTTCAGCCTGTTCAATGGGCAACTCTGCAGTCTGGGGCAGAGCCATCAGCTGGCGCAGGCGGTTATTTTCATCCATCAAGCGCAGGTAGCGGATGTGGATGTCCTGCGAATCTTTGAGTTTTTCCCGCAATAAATCGCGTTCGCTCTTTAAGGCGCTGTAGCTGCGGTAGCTGTCAACAAAATTACTGAAGCCGTTACCCAGAGAATTGAAGGTTGCGGTAAAAAAATCGAGTACTTCAACCGCCTGGTTGGCAGTGCGCGACAGCAGGTTTGATTGCCAGATAAGCCCTGAAAGCGAAAAAAGAACAGTGAAAGCCAGCGAGAGGCCAGCCTTATAGCGGGTGAGGATGTCAGCCAGCACGGCTTACTCCTCCTCAGCGACCGCCTTTGATATACTTAAGTTCTTCAAGGTACTTGCCCGCACCAAGGGCTACGCAGTTGAGCGGGTTTTCTGCCCGAATAACCGGAACCCCCGTTTCTTTGGAGAGGTATTTATCGAGACCTTTGAGCAGGGAACCACCGCCGGTCATCACAATACCGCGCTCGACAATATCAGCGGCTAGCTCCGGGGGGGTTTTTTCCAGAACTTGTTTGGTGCCATCGAGAATAGCGTCAATGGCTTCTTTCAAGGCTTTGCGGATTTCAACGCTGTCAATGACAAGGGTGCGTGGCAGGCCAGTCATTGCGTCGCGCCCTTTTAGCTCAAAAGTTTCATTCTTTTTATTATCGGTGTAAGCGTTACCAATCGCAAATTTTGCATCTTCGGCAGTACGCTCTCCAATAACCAAGTTGTAATGCCGGCGCAGGTGGTTGATGATGGCTTCGTCAAATTCATCCCCCCCCACACGGATGGATTCAGCAATAACCATGCCACCTAACGAAATAACGGCAATTTCAGTTGTACCCCCCCCAATATCAATTATCATGTTCCCAGCAGGTTCATGTACGGGAATGTTAGCACCAATCGCAGCAGCCATCGCTTCTTCAATAAGGTAAATTTCCCGGGCACCGGCCTGCTCGGCAGATTCGCGTACGGCGCGTTTCTCAACCTCGGTGATGCCGGATGGAACACCAATCACAATGCGTGGCTTGACGAGGGTGGTGCGGTTGTGTACCTTGTTAATAAAGTAGCGGATCATTTTTTCGACAGTCTCAAAGTCCGCAATAACCCCGTCTTTCATGGGGCGGATGGCGACAATTTCACCGGGGGTGCGGCCGAGCATGCGTTTGGCTTCCTGGCCAACGGCTAACACTTTGCCCGTACCGGCATGAACCGCGACCACGGAGGGTTCGGAGAGTACAATGCCTTGGCCTTTTACATATACCAAAGTGTTGGCCGTGCCAAGGTCAATCCCCATGTCGTTAGAGAATAATGAGTGAAACCAATCGAAAATCATAGCCTAACTTTGTTGTTTGAGATACCCTGACAAGAACTAAAGAGAGAATAGCTCATGTATATCACCCAAGCAATCCCTATGGTGGGGAATTCCCCATCCTAAATAGCTTTAAGAAAGAACAGGGAATGTTTGGGGGGTTACAACTTTATGAAAATAAAAACTTGTTTGCCATACTATTAGCATTATTTTAGTTTGCCTTATGTTACCTGAATTCTTTAAATTTCAATTACGCACTAAGGTGCTCTATGGCGCGGGCTTAACCGAGCGGCTTGGGGCCGAGCTTGCTCCCTATATCCAAGAAAAGCACAGGGCCCTTGTTTTTACTGATAAGGTATTAGTAAAAAATGGCGCCATGGATTTGCTTACCCAAGGGCTTGCGGGCAGCAGCATAGAAATTGCTGCAGTTTTTGATGATATCCCCGCAAATTCCGAGTTAGAAGTAGTCAACCGCAGTGCTGCTTTAGGCAAAGAAAAAAATTGCGATTTCATTATTGCCATTGGTGGCGGCTCGGTCATGGACACTGCCAAAATTGCCAACATCCTCATGGTCAAGGGGGGGGATATCCGGCAGCACATGGGGGCGCAGCTGGTAGAGGGCAATCTACTGCCTGCCATATTTATCCCTACGACCGCTGGTACAGGCTCAGAGGCTACCGAGTATGCCATTATTTTAGATGCTAAATCGGGGGTTAAATTGCCCTTTGCCGAAGAAGCCATTTTACCTGATTTTGCCATCCTGGACCCTAAGCTAACGGTTTCTATGCCGGCCAAACTAACTGCCGCCACGGGGATGGATGCTCTGACCCATGCCATTGAGTCTTATGTCTCGAGTTTAGATAACCCGGCTTCGGCTGCGCTGGCCCTTTATGCCATTGAGTTAATTAACGCCAATATTTTACAGGCCTGTGCGGTGCCTGATGACTTAGAAGCCCGCGGGGCGATGTTGGTGGCCTCATTTCTTGCAGGGGTGGCCTTTAACCATACCGGGGTGGGCATTGTTCATGCGATGAGCCATGCTTTAGGTGGGGTCTATCATATTCCTCATGGTATTGCTAACAGCATTATGTTACCTTTGGGGATGGAGTATAATTTAGAGACTTCGGCAGCCCGTTTTGCTCGTATGGCTGAGACAATTGGTTCTCTTAACTTCAAACCAGCCGGCGAGTTAGCCAGGCTGGTCTCTAAGCTGGATATGCCAGCATTGGGAACAGCGGTTGAGACCATCTCTTTTATTGATGACTGGTTGACGCAAGCCAAGGCGCAGTCGCTCATAGAGCATGTGCGCGAGTTAAACCAGCGCCTCAAAGCCATTGCAGGTCTGCCCACCAATTTAAAAGAAGCAGGGGTGACGGATGGCTTTGCGAAATTAGAAGAAGTAGTTACCAAAGCCATGGATGATGGTGCCCATTTGTACAATCCCCGGCCAGCGGATGCCAAGGAAGTGCGCAAAATGCTCCAACAGGCTTACCGGCAAGAGTTACCCGCTAAAAAAACCAGCCGGGGTGAGTTTAAAGCCGCTCGGCTGCATACCGAAAAGCGCCGGCCCAAAAATGTCTATCGTGACGCCGATATGCTCTATGACATTTTAGTGGGCTTTTTTGAACTACTGCGCGACCATCCTGAAATTGGCCCTAAACTTAAAGCGTCAAAGCTTTCTGTGCGCTTTAATTATGCTAACCCCGATTCGTCTATTGTCATTGATGGCACTTCTGATAAAGTACGTTTTTTAACAGGAGAAGAAGCAAAAGCTTTTAACCCCGTGGTAGAAATGTCTATGCAGGCTGATTTTGCGCACTATTTTTGGCATGGTAAGGCCAATGTCATTCAGGCATTAGCCCGCCGTGAAGTGACTGCTAAGGGGGATGTCCCTTCGGTAATGCGCTTGCTCCCTGTGTTGCAGCCAGCTTATGAGTTATATCCCCAATACCTTAAACAGAAAGGGCTGAATAAGATTGTGGTAGATTAAGGGGAAAGCCCGCGTAACCGGCGAAACAATCCCCATGGTGTGCAGTTAACCCGCAGCAACGAAGCTAGCCACGGTTTTGTTCAGGAATTCCTGAACAAATTGCCTTCGTTACATCCTCGCCGGGGTTTTTTGTTACCAAAAAACTTGCATTATGTCACATATTTGGTGGGGAATTCCCCATCACTTCAGTTAGCCGGGGTGTCGGACAAGAGTGCTTGTCCGACATTTTCCGGGGATTCGTTACGTGGTTCCCAAGTAAAATTTTTGATTTACTATTTGCCAGGTTAGACGTCTAATAAATAAAGGCAGAGAAATACGGAAGGTGGTCAGGTATGTTGAAAAAAGCAATCGTGCTGCTCTTAGGAGCTATCGTTAGTACCCTTGGGGCACAGGCAAGCAAAGCTGCTGATGAAATGACAGTCTATCGGGAAATCCTGGGGCGCAAGGTTGCAACCCGGCAAGATCTCTATGATCTGCTGGTCATGCAGGCAGGTGAATTTGACAAATACCCTACCGTGGGGGCACGTAATGCTGCCTTAAAAGAGAAGGGCTTTACAGTCAAAGACAATGGCGAAGTCACCCGGGGTGAAGTCTCGAAGGCTATCTTAGAAATGTATGATTTAGAGCGGGGGCTATTTTATACTCTCACCCGTTGGGAGTTTTATGCCTTACGGGATGTGCAGCACGCTGGTATTATGGAAGCCAAGTTTGGCCCTACCATGAAGCTCTCAGGCCGCCAGCTCATTGGCTTACTCACGTTAGCAGCTGAAAAAGCAGACGAGAAAAGCAATTACCAGAAAAAAAGCAATCCATAAAAGAGTTTAATTTTTTAATTTAAGGAGGATATATGAAACTTACGCAAGCAATTTTGGTTACCCTGGCGCTTTTAGTAGCGACAGCTCTTTCCGCTAAGCCTGTGGCTGTCTTTACTATGGTAATTGGTAAAGTGCAGGTGAAAGAAGCAGATGGTCGTTGGATTAACGCACTTGCTGGCATGAAAGTCAGTGAAAAAGCGGAAATCCAAACAGCACTTAAGGGCAAAGCAGCCCTACAGTTTGTCAATGGCAATTTGCTTAACATTGCACCGGGTAGTATCGTAAGTATTGACAAAGTTGTAGCGGGCAACTATGGCACTGCCACCGATGTCAACCTGTCCATGGGCAAGGTAACTGCGGTGATCGCTAAGGTAGATAATGATAAACGCAATCATTTTCGGGTAAGAACTCCCACTGTTGTGGCGGGGGTACGGGGTTCAATTCAGGAAGTCGGTTACACCCCAGAACTTGGCACTTCCGTGCGGATGTTGGAGCACTCTGCTGATGTAGTTACCAATATGGGTGCTAAAATACTGGTACCCCAGGGGGGGGAGTCCCAAGTAGGCAGCTCGACGGTGCTAACCCCCGACCAGGTTGCTACCCGGGAAAATAGTGTAGTGTTGGGCAACCCTTCGCAGTCTAATGGTGAGGCAGAGTTTTTGGTCCATGCCCAGGATCCTACTTTTTCTACTGCCGCATCTGATTTTACCTTTTTCTTCAACTTTTTTGACTCCTTTTTGGATGAGATTTACAATATGGGCTTTACCCGAATTGATTTTGAAAAACTTTGAAACTAAAATGACCAGCGGCCACTTCTCAGGCCGCTGGCATTGCAATGTAAACTAAAGGAATTCTATGTCGTCAAAAATTAAACATTTTCTCTCCTCTATTGTAGCACTCATGGCTCTCTTACCGATACCTCTCTTTGCTCAAGCAGATATAGAGAA
>CALHRC010000088.1 GCA_938038265.1 uncultured bacterium | reverse complement strand
AAATTGTCAATATTGTTGTCTAATGTCTTGGGCCGAAGAACGCAAACAACAGTTGCGGCAGGAGTTTTTTCGTCGCTGGCGCTGTTTTCGTGAAGATTTAGCTCAACAAAAACATATAGAACAAAAAATAAGAAAAAATTTATGGCGTGTCTGTGGTAAAATCCTGGCAAACCCTAACAAAAAAATCCTGAGCTACCGACCTTTCCCCAGTGAACTGTCTGTAGATCGTCTGTTACAAGGGTGCCGGTGCCAGCTTTACTATCCGCGGATTTTTGGGTCTGCCTTGCTCGCTGCTTCACCGGATACCCGGGCCTGTCTTGCGCTTTATAATATGGATCTCATTTTGGTTCCCTGTCTTTTGTTTCGCAGTGATGGCATTCGTTTAGGGCGTGGAGGGGGATATTTCGACCGGGCCTTGCGTTTTTTACCCCCACATAAACTTTTGTTGCTTGCTCGCCATTGGCAGTTAGAAGAGAGCATACCTGCTTTGGCTCATGATATTGCAGTAAAGCGTTGGCTCACCGACCGGCAAATCCATCCCCCCCTATAGTATTAGTTTTAAAAAAATATGCAAACTGTGCACAAGCTGTGACGATAAAAGCACAGATGCTGACCCGCTATTTACCAGACAATAGTGTTCTACAAGCTGACAGTTTGCAGATGCTGCCGCTTTTGCCGGAGAGCTGTGTTGATTTAATTATTTGTGATGGACCCTATGGAGTGACAACTTTTGAGTGGGACAGGGTAGGTAGCATACAGCAGTTTAATTTATTGTTAATCCAGCACTTTGCACGGATTCTCAAGCCCGGTGGCGTGCTCTATTTATTTGGCAAGCATGATGCCCTTGATTTTATTGACTACCGCCCTTACCTGCAATTAAACCGCCGCATTATTTGGTACCAACCTTCGCGCTTAGCGCAGGGCAGAAAAAACTATACGGGAAATTATGATATCATTGCCTATTTTTCCAAGGGAGCAGCAAAAACATTTAATTTGGATGCCATCCGAGTGCCGCAGCTTGTTGAGTTAGAACACCGCCGCCGCTGTGAAAACGTACCTTCGGTAAAAAACGGTCGTTTTGCGAAAACTAAATTTAACGACCAGGGTAAAAATCCGGGGGATGTCTGGGGCGACATCAAGCAGCTCACCTACAGATCAAAAGAGCTGATCGACAGAGAATTTCTCAATACAGTGCAAAAACCGGAAAAGTTGATGGAGCGTTTGATTTTAGCTAGCTCCCATCCCGGTGAGCTAATGTTAGATCCTTTTGCGGGCACCGGCACCGCTTTAGTAGTTGCCCAACGATTGGGACGACGTTTTTGGGGAATAGAAAGAGATTCCTCTCTTCACGCGGTGATCCAGAAAAGGCTTGCAATAGCTGCCGCAGGATCTTCTGTGACACAAGCAATTGCTGTCTGAGATACTATAGTATTTCCCCGGCTATTCCAGATACTCCAGCCGCCGGTTTCGCTGCCTAATTAGCTGGGCTGAGGTTTTGCAGAATTCTTCAGCGATGTCTGTTAGCGACTTTCTGCTGCGCTATTTGCCGTTAGATAAGCCCATACTATTCCGTATGTAACTTTTTAAGTAAATTTTGGTATTTTTTTTGTTCTCTGTCAAGAGTAATCGCTTGTTGTAAGGCATCTTGTGCTTTTTGGCGCTGGCCAGTTTTATAGCAGGCGACAGCGTAACGGTAGGCATCTTCGGCATTTTGGGGATTTTCTTGGTACAGGTGCTCCAAGTAAGGTAGGGCTTGTTGGTATTCGGCAGTTTTGAGCAATAGACCAGCATAGAGGCGGCGCTCTTCTTGTGAGTTGCTGTTTGGTTTTAAGCAAGCCAGGGCCTCATGGTAGCGTTTTTGTTGGATTAATTTTTTTACATCATTAGGTATTTTATCTTGCTGCACGCCTTTAAGTTCTTTAATCTCTATTTTAATGAGAGAGAAGTCGTCAGTAATGTTACCAATTTTCTGTAGGTTTTCAAAAATGGTTTCTGTGGCTGCATGGCTTGTTTGAACAACATGCAAGAATAAGTTTTCATCTTCGTTAATATACTTTTTGCCGTCATCGGCAACTAACTCAATATCATCGCGCCCATCTGAAGCAATGAGCAAGACATCCCCTGCATATAAAATTGTTTTACTAATGCAAAATTCTGGATTGGGGATGGCGCCAAGTTTGTAGAGGTGGGTTTCTGTTGGCAGAAAAAATGCTTCGTGGTTGCGATATAATACTGGCGTCGGATGTTCGGCATTGAAATACCATAACTCACCTGTATCTTCAGCAATCAATCCCACGACGGCAGATAACAACATGGAGCCGTCGAAAGATAGAAATATTCTATTGAAATCTTCAAAGACTCGGGTGAGCCATTCTTCTGGAGTAGAATTTAATATGCGATTGTTGCGAGCGGATTGGGCCATGATGGAATTCATCAAAACACCAGCCACTAAAGCGCCGCCAGCACCTTGTATGGATTTACCCATAGCATCGGCATTCATAAAGACGACAAAACGCCGGTGGTTGTTAAGCGAACGTCCCATACGTAGGTTACCGCTGATACAGATATCACCACCGATATCGCCACGCCGAGAGCCAAATTCAAATTGTTTTTTTTGTACTATTTTAAATTCAGTGGTGATATTACTTGTTTTGTTGCCATTGTAAACAAGGGGCTGCAATAACAGAGAAGTAAGAAAGTAATCCCCATCTTGTTGTTTTTTGAGTGTTTCAACTTGGCGCATCTTCTGTTCAATCTCGTCGCGATTTTCTTTCAGTTTGCGGTTTTTGTAAAAAGAATCAAAGCGGGCGTTATCTAAGACAAAGCCAAACACAATGCCAATGATATAGCTAATCGCCAGGTTTTGCATCGAATAAATAGTTCCCGGCGTATTGAGGGTTGGCTTTTGGATATAAATTCCTGTGGCAAAAAAAAGCAGTGAGCCGGCGTAGAGAGCAAGAATCCAGCTTATGGTGGTGGGCGCTAAAATACAGATCATCACGATAATTTGTAAGCCCGAGACATAGTTAGCGTCATCGGCCAAACGACCGGTAAAAAATGCCGTTGAAAAGAAGAGATAGAACATAATAAAATAAAGCCATCCTAAGCCAGCACCGCGTAGTTTTTCAAAAAATGAAATAATAAATACCAGCATGCCACAAAAGGTCAGGCCCATGCGAAACCAAAACAGTTCAGGCATTTCAGGGTGTAATTTGGGGTCGGTATCGAACGCAAAGCCCAACCAGGCTACGGTAGCGAGAAGGCCTGAGGGTCGCTGCAGCATGCGGCCAACCTCATTGCGGTAGGCCCTAAATTCTTTCGTGAGGGTGCGGCGCTCCGGATGGGGCTTAATAAAAGAGAAAAGTTTTTTCAGTGAGTTCATATTTGAATCCGCAAGGCTGCTGGTAAAATCGTAAAAGTGGCCGGCAGTCGTCCCGGAGTTTCACCATCGACATCGAGTAACACTCTTTCTGGCGAGCTGGCAGTTAGCTTTTTACCCCGAATGACCTTTACTTTTTTGTCTTTAATATGATCACCACGGTATAAGCTTGGCGATTGCAAAATAATTTCAATTGCTGATAGGTCTCCTGAAATCACAATGTCAAAGAAGCCATCATCTATTTCTGCATCAGGTGCAATTTTCATCCCCCCACCAAAATAGCGACCATTGGCAACAGCTACTGTATTGATGGGCAGTGTCTGGCAAATAGTATCGTCAATTTCTATGGTTACTTGGCGGCTACGGTAACCAACGACGGTTTGTAATAGTGAAAGATAAAATACCCCGCTGCCACCTAATATACCAGCTAAGGGGGATTGATTTACTTTTTCATCGACTTCACCACTCATGCCAAAGCTGGCTACGTTCACAAAAATTCTCTCGGCCTGTCTGCCATCATGACAAGTAAATTGTAGGTGTCCCACGTCAATAAAGCGAACTTGTCCTGTGGCAGCGCGTTCAATGGCGCCATCTATACCATCAGGCACTTTAAAAGTACGGCGAAAGTCGTTACCCCGGCCACACATAACAAAAGAAAAAATAGCTTGGGGATTGACTATCTGTCTGCCGACAAAAAAACCGTTTACCGTTTCGTTAACCGTGCCATCGCCACCTACGGCGATGATACGTTCAAAGCCCTGCTGTAAGGCTTGTCGCGTTAAGTTAGTAGCACTGTGAGTTTCTGCTGTGGTTTCAAAAAAAGTTGCTTTAGAAAAAGCTGCGGTGAGTTTGTTTTTTAACTTACTAAGTTCGCCTTGAATTTTAGCTCCTGATTTAGGATTTAGGATAATAGCTGTCTTCATAGTATGTAGTTACAAGTAAGATTTTCTGGTTTGTCAAGAGTTAACAGAAAAATTCACCTTGTTTTTGTCATCGTAAGTTAGGGAGCTTTTTTCACTAAAGACACAAAAAAAAGTTTACGCCTTGCTATCTTTCTAATATATTGGAGTTACTGTCATCTTTGCGGATTAGGCAGTTGCTAAACAATACTTCAAGGAGAACCTCACCATGTCCGATTTTCACTTAAATACCCTGGGTTTGCATGCTGGCCAAGAAGCAGATCCCACTACCGGCGCCCGGGCAGTACCTCTTTACCAAACTACATCCTACGTATTTAAAGATACCGAACACGCAGCAAATTTATTTGGCTTAAAAGAATTTGGCAATATCTATACCCGGCTCATGAACCCCACTACGGATGTATTTGAAAAACGCATTGCGGCCATCGAAGGGGGTATTGCCGCGCTAGCCACTTCTTCAGGGCAGGCGGCTATTACAACCGCGCTGCTCAATATTACCCGCCCGGGGGATGAAATTGTCTCTCTTAATAATCTCTATGGCGGCACCTACCAACTTTTTCACTATACCTTCCCGCTACTTGGCCGCACAGTTAAGTTTGTCAATTCAGGCGATCTGGAGGAACTCAAAAAAGCCATCAGCAATAAAACCCGTGCCGTTTATGCCGAGACGATTGGCAATCCTAAACTTGACATACCCGATTTTAGCGCCCTTGCCGATATTGCGCATGCAGCCGGGGTGCCGCTTGTGGTAGATAATACCAGCGCGGTGGGTTTAGTGCGCCCTATGGAGTATGGTGCCGATATTGTGGTGCTTTCAGCGACCAAGTTCGTCGGTGGCCACGGTACTTCGATTGGTGGTGCGATTGTCGATTCCGGTAAATTTGCCTGGAACAACGGCAAGTTCCCTGATTATACCACGCCAGATCCCAGCTACCATGGCTTAAATTTCTGGGAAGTCTTTGGCAATTTTCAGCCCTTTGGTGGGGTCAATATTGCTTTTATCATCCGCGCGCGCGTTATCTGGTTACGTGACATGGGGATGGCCTTAAGTCCCTTTAATTCCTGGCTCTTTTTACAAGGCTTAGAGACATTAGGTCTGCGGATGAAGGCACACAGCGAAAATGCCCTTAAAGTAGCTGAATACCTTAAACAACATCCCAAAGTAGCCTGGGTCAACTACCCCGGTTTAGCAGAGCACCCCAGCCATGCCTTAGCGAAAAAATACCTTCAAGGTGGTTTTGGCGCTTTAGTCGGTTTTGGTGTCAAAGGTGGTCTCGAGGCGGGCAAAAAATTTATCAATTCAGTCAAATTGCTCTCTCATTTAGCTAATATTGGGGATGCTAAATCGTTGGTCATCCACCCTGCTTCCACTACCCATTCACAACTAACACCAGAAGAGCAAGCTTCTACAGGCGTTACCCCTGATTACATTCGTCTGTCGATTGGCTTAGAAGATGTGGCGGATATCTTAGCCGATATTGAACAGGCACTTGACAAAATCTAAAATTGACGTCGGGCTGTGCTTTGCGGCCCAAGCCGGTTTGTGAGGTGCTACTTTTGATTGCAGCGGTATATCTTTTTTAAGGAATAACCCAATAATGCAGCAGGATGTACCCGACGGCGCCGGGTTGGGTCTGGTGGAGCCGCAATATTTCCATTTTGATGAGCTGCGTCTCGAAAGCGGGGCGGTCCTTCGCCCCGTTACTCTCTGCTATGAAACCTATGGAACATTAAACCACGGTAACTCCAACGCCATCCTCATTACTCATGCTTTTTCAGGCGATGCCCATGCCGCCGGTTACCACAGGGGTGACCGCAAGCCCGGCTGGTGGGATAACATGATTGGTCCGGGAAAAGCCTTTGATACCAATAAGTATTTTGTCATCTGCTCAAATGTCATTGGGGGCTGCGCCGGTTCAACGGGGCCCTCTTCTATTAACCCAGCTACTGGTAAACGCTATGCTCTGGATTTTCCCTTAGTGAGTATTGCTGACATGGTCGCTGCCCAGCAAAAACTTATTTGTCACTTAGGTATTGAAAAATTGCTCTGTGTTGCTGGTGGCTCTATGGGGGGGATGCAGGTGCTGCAGTGGATTAAATCCTTCCCTAATATGCTGCATGCCGCCATCCCTATGGCAACTTGTGCCAGGCACTCACCGCAACAAATTGCTTTTAATGAAGTGGGGCGGCAGGCAGTTATGGCTGACTTAAATTGGAACCATGGGGATTACTATGACAAAGAGCCACCGGCCCGCGGGCTTTCAGTCGCTCGTATGGTGGGGCATATTACTTATATGAGCGATCGCTCAATGGCTGAAAAGTTTGGGCGTAAAATGAAAGAAAAGGGGGATGGCACCAAATTCACTCCAGACTTTGAAGTAGAGGGATATCTCAAATACCGTGGTGACAGTTTTGTCGCTCGCTTTGACGCCAATTCCTATCTCTATATTACTAAAGCTATGGATTTATTTGACTTAGCGGGTGAGCAACCACTGCATGAAGTCTTTCGCGGTATTGATGTGCGTCTGCTGGTACTCTCTTTTAAGTCAGATTGGTTATATCCTTCCTACCAGTCGCTGGAAATTGTAAAGGCCTGTAAATTTGCCGGACTTGAATGTTCCTATGTCGAAGTGGAATCTACCTGGGGGCACGACGCTTTTCTGCTCGAGACTGAGAGATCTGAGAAGCTCATCCGTCATTTTCTGAATAGCGAAATGCAAAATCTGGTTCGTGAGAAGGCTGGCGCGGAGTGAACGATCATCTTAACTTTAGGCTTGATTACCGCATCATAACTTCGCTGGTCAGCGACAAAAGCACCGTTCTTGATTTAGGCTGCGGCGATGGCACTTTAATGTCTCTTTTAGCTCAAGAAAAACAAGCGAAAGTGCAAGGCGTGGAAATTGATGAAGAAATGATCTATTCCTGTGTGGCGCGCGGATTGAATGTGTTTTTAGGCGATCTTGATTCGGGGCTTGAGGACTATGACGATAAGACATTTGATTATGTCATCATGAACCAGTGCCTGCAACAGCTCAAGCACCCCGATGCGGCCCTGTCAGACGCCCTGCGTGTCGGCAAAAAAGTCATTGTGGGCTTTCCCAATTTCGCCCATATCTCCGTGCGTTTGCAGATTTTCTTCCAAGGGCGTACCCCTTCGACAACCGCACTCCCTTATCCCTGGTATGAAACTCCCAACCTACACTTTGTGACAATCCGTGATTTCATCGATTACTGCCGCTTGCGTAAGGTGCGCATAGTGCAGAGCTACTTTACTGCGGGTAACCGTTTTATTCACCTGCGCCCGAACCTACTGGCCGAAAATGCCATTATGCTGCTCTCCCGAGATTAGCCGCTTTAGCCGTTATTTTTGTTTGACAAGCAATTACTATAACACTCGTTAGCCTCATGGTACAAATTTTTTGCAGGCTGGTGGTGATTGCGGCAATTATATCGGGTGGCGGTTTGGCGGCGCAGGGCGGTGTCGCCTGGAACCAGTTTAACGAGGTCGAATACAATGGTATCCAGCGTAATGTTCTAAAACTTTCGCTGGGGCCGTCCTTCGAAAATCCATCCCCCCAGGCAGTTACTTTATTATCGGGCCGTTTTCAGTACCTCATCAATGACTACTTTGGCATACGCGGGGAGACCGGTATTCCGCTGGCCAGCAAAATACAAAATTATGGTTACTTGCCGTTGACATTGGGGGGGGATGTACACCTCTTCCCCCGCTCGATGTTCGACATATATTTGGGCGGCGATGGTGGGTTTCTCTATGTGGACATCCCCCAGCGTGGCAATGGTTGGTTTTCTCGTACCTCACTGCACGTCGGCCTGAGCTTCTACTTTTGGGGCGTTTTCTTTCTCGAAGGCGAAGTGCGCTATAATGTGCAGCATTTTGCTGGTAACCCCGCCTCGAATCTCTCGGCGCTGGGCTATAACGCACAGATAGGATTTTATTTCTAATGAAGTGGTTTTCTTGCGCCATTACGGTTGTCTTTTGGGTAGCGACTCTGTCCTGTGCCTCAATCAAGTTGCAAGGCGAAAAATATCATCCGGTTACAGCGGATGGTTGGCCGCTGACCTTAGAGCATTTCCCCCCTGAGGCTGGAAGCGTTAAGAAAAAATATCCAGTGATCCTCTGCCATGGTCTGCTGTCCAACCGCAATTACTTTAAAATTAACGAAGAGCGCTCTTTAGCGGCGGTATTAGCTAAGCAAGGTTATGATGTGTGGCTAATGGATATGCGGGGGCGCAATGACGCTGGGGCGCCGGGTTACTGGTTTGGCAAGCATACTTATACTTTCAGTATGGATGATTATATCCGCTATGATGTTGATGCAGCCATAAGCGAAGTGTTACAGCGCACTGGCGCTGCTAAGGTAAACTGGATTGGCCACAGTATGGGCGGCATTGTCGCTTATTCCCGTATAGGTTCTCTGGGGGAGGATCGCATTGCCAATTTAGTGACAATTGGCTCACCCATGCTGGTGGCTCCTTTAGATCGCTCTATGCTAACCGCTTACCGCATGCAAGGGGCGATGGTCATGGTTCCTGTGCTGCCGTTTCGTCCGTTGGCTCATATCGGTACCGTGGTGCCATCTTTTCTGAGCTCACCCATATCACGTATTTTAATTTATGAACCCAATACAGACAAGGGGGTGGTGGATAGGTTGATGGTGACATCCACCAATAATATTGCGAAAGCAGAAATACAACAGTTTATCGATGCAGTCAATCATGGCGGCCTCATTTCAAGAGATAAAACTCTCGATTACCGGGCCAACCTGCGTAATATCAAAATTCCCGTCTTGATTATTGGCGGGCGGCGCGACCATCTGGCTGATCCACTGGCGGTCAGAGACGTTTTTGACCGCATCAGCAGCCGCGATAAAACCATGTTTATTGCTTCGCGGGCCGAGGGTCTTTCTGAAGATTACGGGCATACTGACTTGGTCGTGGGTAAAAGAGTCAACGAAGAAATTTTCCCCCATATCTTAAAATTTCTTGGCGAGCGCAATTGACGGAGATGATTATGAAGTCTGAGCGTATTCTCAAGCAAGGATTAGCAGGTAAAAAACATCCAAGCGCATTTTTTCAGAGATGGGGCTTGGGGCTCATACTGGGTTTAGCGGCTATGTCGTTGTTTTGCAGCAAAGAAGTCCTGAACCTACGCCAGGATAAAACTCGTTCAGCTCTGGTCACTTTTGAGGATGACCGTGGGCAGAAAGGCGAAATTTTGTTTTTCCCGCGCACTTATGCCGGGGGGGATACTTACAGCATGATCATTACTGCCCCGGTGGCGTTTGATGACAGCCTGCTTTACTCAAGCGCGCATGATTCATTTGTCAACTGGTTTACCTTGCGCGGTGTCAATGTCTGGCTGGTACGCTACCCTGCAGGGATGAGCTATGCCGATTATGGGCGCCTACACCTCAAGTCGGCCATCGAAAAGATCCGCAAAGTAAGCAAATCAGATAGGTGGGTAGTAGGGGGGATGTCTCTTGGAGGTATTGCGGTGATGGAATACCTAATGCAGAATTCCTATGTAGGTTCCAATACGACAGACGTCGATAAAGTATTTTTTCTGGGAAGCGGCTTTGATTACAGTTACCCTAGTTCGCTGGCGTACAAAGCGACTCATTTTACTGCAGAAAACTACTGTGAACAGAACACCGAGCTGTGCATCGGTTTGTTCGGTGCGCTGCCCGGTGTTGCAGTCTCCGCCGAAGCTGTGCGCCGCCTGAAAAGCGAAAGTATCTCTGCCGCCGCCAATGCCGACAGGCTCGGTAGTATCCGTGTGCCAGCCATTTTCGTAAACGGCAAAATTGATAATTTATGTCCTTCTGAAACTGTTTTTCCGGTGTTTGAGAAGTATGGCCGCAGCGGCAGCCGGGAATTACCGAGATTTTACCAGCCTTCGGAGCCTAACTTCTATTCACGGGATTTCAATCATCTCGATTTGTTTACTCACAAGCAGGCTTTTAGCAAGCTCTACCCGGAGCTTAACCGTTATTTGGTGGAGTGATTTTGAGTTAAAACTTATCCAATCCAGCGCATTTTTTACTTGACAAAAGGAAATGTTTGTGCTAAGTTAAATGTATGTCGTGGCAGCAGTATCGCAAAACTAAGTGGGCGGATTTTCCAGAGCTCTATTATAGGTTCACGCCCCAGCAAAAAGAGGAATATCGTGAGCGCAAGCAGCGGATTGAGGCGGCGAAGTTGAAAAATCGTCTGGCGGTTGGGGAAAA
>CALHRC010000087.1 GCA_938038265.1 uncultured bacterium | reverse complement strand
TATTCAAATATACCGTTTCTGTTGCCGATCCTAATGACCCTTTAGCTGATTCTAACGATTATGATTTCAGTGGGTACCAATTGCTGGGTGTAAATCCCTATGATGATAATAAAATTTATGCTAAAAAAAATGACCACAAACTCTATTATTTTGATTTTGACGCAGAACCACTCCCGTCTCTTCCCTTTATGCAAGGTGAAGCACAGGATATTACCAGTATTGCTGCGCTGCCAAGGGAGTTAGCACCGGGTAAATCTCCCTTTTTTGCCAGTGATAGCGGGGCTATTCTGATGGGTAGTAATACTGCTATGGCGGGTTTAGTGCACCTCTCTTTGGGCTTAACTGTTTTTCGTGATCTTATGGCCATAGAGCAAATTGCGGTAATGAAAGCCAATAGTGCTGGCAATGAAGTCTTTCTGTTTGCCGGCCGAGCTTTCCGTAAGGGAGATATTAGCTATGATCTCTATGCGGTAAAAAACTATAGTGCCCGTGAGCTATGGCGCTTAGGTATCAATGAATATGCCAACAGCGGCTTGTAAACAAATAGCCAAAATGGGATAGCGAAAAGCTATCCCATATTTTGTGATTAAAACTTAACTTGTACCCCCGCTTGGAACAGGCGGGGCGTGCCGGGTAAAATCCCCCGTGTGCGGTCGGCAATGTAGAGCTCATCGGTCAGGTTTTTCACCGTGAAGAATGCCGTTGTTCCCCAGGGGGCATAAGTATAGTTCACTGCCGCATTATATATCGCATAGCCGGGGATTTTTCCTCTTTGGCCATTGGCTGTTTCAGTGACGGTGTTTAAGTCATCTGAAAACATGGCAGCAACATAGACCTGCTCTATCCGCAAATCAATACCAATGGGATGAGAATAGCCGATGGTAGTGGTCAGCAGGTGTTCTGGAGCATAGGGCAGACGGTTACCAGTGACCTTTTGTGTGCTATAGCCACTTATAGCACTGTAGCGTGTGCCCACATACTTTGCCGTAGGTAAAAAAGTATAGGCCGTCGTTAAATAGAAATTGTGTTGGCTGCCCAGTAATTCGCCGCTAGCCAGTTTGATATCCGCTTCTAAACCTTGGTGTAAGGTTTTGCCGCTATTTGTTAAAGTGGCGCCACTACCGCCGGCCACACTTGCTGGGACAATTTGGTTTTCAAAATCCATGCGGAAATAGGTTGTCTCAAGCGAAAGCCCCGGTACCGGACGGCTGCGTACCCCGGCCTCATAGTTAATACTGCGCTCGGGATCTAAATCCACCACCGTACCATTGGTATTGTTGATAATGTCTTCTACCCTTGGTGGTGAAAAGCCCTTATGTACTCCCGTAAAGAAGGTAGTATTTGCGGGGGCCTCATAGTTAACCCCAATACCCGGAACAACTTCAGTTAGCTCCGTGTGGCCACTCACCCCCTTGCCCTGGTTGGCTTGTGTACCTAATAGACGGTTAGTGCGCTCAAAGCGCATGTGTTCGATCCGTGCTCCGGGGGTGATGCTCAAAGCCCCCCAACCGAAACGGTGGTCGATAAAAGCAGAATAAGCAGTCACCCGCCGCTCGTTATCTTCTTTGTAACCGCCATTCGGAGATGTACCGGGTGTGGTGGATTTTGGGAAATCCCCGTTGATCTGCTTGCGATCTTGGATTTCATAGTGCGCCCGCAGTCCGGTATTGAGTTCCTGTTTTTCGCCTTTCACGAAGTATTCCATTTTCAGACGTGGTTCTATGCCATAAGTATAGTATTCCCGCAGACGGCCCTCATTACCACAAGTGGTATGGAGGTTTGCCATACCGCCGCAAGCTGGGTCATTATTACTAGGATTATTAGAAGCATCATTGGGGCGCTGGTTGGAATTGCTCGATTGGCGCCACCAGTCGCGCTGAAAAATAGAACCATAGACAGTGGTAGTTACATCCGCCCCCGGCTGGAAGTACCAGGCATGGGCCAAAGAACTACCAAAACGTTTGGCCTTCATCGTATCATTTTTAAAAGGGTTTTGTCGGGGGTCTTCTTTATATTCGGCCGCTGTAAGGCCCGAATATGTTACCTGAGAATCTTCGGTATAGACATTGTTTTTCACGGTGAGGGCATGAAAATTATTTAACAGAAGCACGTTTTTCAGGTTGAGGTCGTTGGTGGTGCTGTAGGTGTTATCCCGCGCTCCCTGGCCCTGTTTGCGGTTATAGTCCATGAGAAAGCCGGCATTGCCCCAGAAGCCGCCGTACTGAAAATGGCCGTTAAAATATTCGCGGTTACCGCCGGTTAGGGTAATCGAGCCGCCCGGTTCGGCCGGTGGTTCCGGGGTGATGTAGTTAATCACGCCGCCTACTGTTTGCGGGCCGAATTTGATCTGCCCAGCACCTTTGAGAACCTCAATTCTGTTAAAGCGTTCGAGGGGGGGATGGTAATACGATGCGTTATCCCCATAAGGCGCAAAAGACAGGGGGATGCCATCTTCTAATAGCAACACTTTTGTCGAACGATTGGGATTTAACCCCCGAATACCAATATTGGGCCGCAGGGCAAAGCCTTCTTCATCGCGTACGTTCAGGCCGCTGACTTTGCGCAGGGCTTCATTGGTGGTAAAAACCCGGGCGGCCTCAAGCTCTTCTTTATTAACGACGGTTCCTGAGCCGGGTATCTTTTGCAGCTCATCTTCATCGCCAATAACCTGCACCCGGGGGAGCAGTCCAGTATAACCCACCTTCTTCCCCACAGGTTGGCTCTCTTCTGCTGTTTCGTTGTTCTTTGCCGGCTGTGCTGTTAAAAGTAAAGGGGTTACCCCTAACAGCCCGACTAAAAATAGTTGGTTTGTCGTTTTCATGTATTGTGTCTCCTTTTGCACATTGTCTTAATGTTACTCAACCTCCCTAAAGAAATTGAGAATGATTATCAATTTCTAAAAGAAGACCTGAGGTCAACTCTTTTTTTTATTTTTCAGGCCTCGCATTTATTGCATTCCTAAAAGTGCCACATTATGCAATAGTAGGTGATTTTAGGCCAGGTAACCTAAGAGCTGCTTTAGGGATTCCATACTATGGTGGGGAATTCCCCACCATAGCAGGTGCCATAACCAGAGCAGCAATACCTATATAACGTTATA
>CALHRC010000086.1 GCA_938038265.1 uncultured bacterium | reverse complement strand
TCCCCATTTAGTTCAGGAATTCCTGAACAAGGATTGCTTGGGTGGTTACTACAAATCAGATTTTACAGCCTGAATGTCGTTTGCTAACCTGTTCCCTAAACCTATTGGAGAGGTGTCAGAGTGGTCTAATGTGCATGCTTGGAAAGCATGTGTAGGGCAACCTACCGGGGGTTCGAATCCCCCCCTCTCCGCAATGTACTCACCTTTATCGGCACCTATGGCATCAGAGAAGGCGAGTTCTTGCGGTGTGAGAGCAAGACTTTTAAAGAACCCTAAACTTAAAAGGACGGGAAAAGCTACAATTACTTGAGATATCCACCAGTGCTTAAAGCGCAATTTTTACTATGCCAAATGCAACAGCCGCGGGTGCTCGAAAGTACCAAGAGGGGTTGCTCTGTCGAAAGGGCAACGCGGCCACAGGGGCTACCGCAATAGCATGAGCCTTCAGGATTTTGAGCGCTAGGTCAATGACTTTTTGCTCTATTACAATGAACGCAGCGGGCATTGGTTGCTGAATAGCGTGGCGCTCCATAAAAGTTTTAGATTGCTAAAACCGCTTAAATGTATGTTTTCTCTTCGGTGGGGACAATTTTCTTGCGGGGTTTCGAATCTTAGGGATGTTATAGCCAGTTGCTTGATGTGGAATTCCACATCAAGTGCTTGGGATTCTTAGAACAAGGCGGCGACATCCCCCGCAGGGGAATCTTTAGTTACTAAAAAACCCCTCTTATGGCACATCGTGGATGGTTTTTGGTGGGGAATTCCACATATAGTTTAGGAATTCCTGAATAGGTCTCTTCCTTCTTGAGGCATGGAAATCCATACCATATTCCGTAATGTCTTACATTCAGGAAATGCCGGGGGTAGCTAAAGGCCGGGCAGGCTCCGGCAAGGTTTGAGCGAATAGCGAAAACCGGTGGCCGCCTGCGGCCATGCCGGAGCCGGTTGTCCCCGTAGGGACAAGCCCGGCCGCAGCGAGGGGGCTTAAGCCCCCTCCTTTTTACTTTTTGATGTGGAATTCCACATCATAGTTCAGGAATTCCTGAACTAAGGATTCCTTGGCTGCTGGCAGACAAAATAAAACAACTTTCTCTTGACTGGGGCAATTCGTACTATAATAAAGCCTCAAGATGAGTCTCCAGAGACTTACATGCCCCCTATTGACCACAGTACTACTGCTAACAGCGGCTTGTACCAATGTCACAAGTATTAAAGATCCCGGGTTCGGGGATGGCACAGCTCGCTTTTCAGTGTATTTCAATGATCCCGGGCGCGACCCCGAAACCATGGTTAACAAATTCATTGATTTAGAATTGGTAAAAATCATCGATGAAGCCGAACAATCTGTTTTATTGGCAGTTTATAATTTCAATAAGCAATCCATCATCGATGCTGTACTGCGCGCACGGGAGCGCAATATTGAAGTTAAGGTAGTGGGGGATATCGATGAGTTTTATACCCACGGCTACCAGCAAATGCAACAATACAATATCGACATGTCACTGGGCAATGCCAGCGGCATCCAACACAATAAATTTGCCGTTGTGGATGGGCGGCTGGTCTTTACCGGTACCGGCAACCTTTCCGATACCGATATGGATCGCAATAACAATAACTGGTATATTATTGAAAGCCCAGAAATTGCCAACCATTACCGCAATGAATTTATGCAGATGTACAGCGGGCTTTTTGCCAGTAAAAAACGTCCCCGAGCAATCAACCGCACTTTTACAGTCAATAACCACCAAATAGAGGTTTATTTTTCACCCTATGATGGCCAAGATGCCATGGATCGCTTAATTGAGCTCGTAAACAGTGCGCAGCATTCCGTGCACTATATGATCTTTGCGCACACTCACGATGAGTTAGCCAGCGCCATGATTCACGCAGCCCGCCAAAGGAATATTCCCGTCTATGGCATCCATGACAATACTTTTGTTGTCGGCGTCTCTGAAGAAGCGCCTCGTATCTATACGAGTGCGTTTAATAACGATGGCTCCCTCCACCCCACCGGCCCCTTCCCCCGGTGGGATGGCAACGAAAACACCAAGATTCGCGGCAACCCCGCCCATGGCGGTAAAATGCACTGCAAAACCCTTATCATTGATGCCGGCACACCCAATGCTAAAATGGCGACCGGCTCGTTTAATTGGTCCAATAACGCCATCAATAATAACGACGAAAATATGATTGTAATCCATAATCCCAAAATTGCTAACACAATTTATGAACAATTTAAACAAGCCTGGGGGATATCGAATGATTTAGCACTACGCGTGGGTCGCCGCGGTCATATTGCCAACCCTGGTGACATTGTAATTAGCGAAATTAACTGGGCTGGTTCAAGCACCACAAGCAACCTAAAACAAAGCGATGATTTCATTGAAATTTATAATAAAGGTTCGCAACCGGTGGATCTCTCTCACTGGGCTATACAGTGGGGGCCCAATGAGTGGCGCAATATCTATCCCATACCCGACAGACACAACTGGTATTATGAAAACAAACAAACTTGCTCAGGTTATCCCGGCTACCAAAATTTTTCTGAAACGGTAGATAACGTAATCTGCCCCGGCATGTACCGGGTTTTTTATGCGGATGGTAATTCGGCTTTTGCCCCTCCTACCCCCGATGAGGACATTGTCTATAATGAAGATGGCGCCGCCCTCTATACCCGGGTAACTGGTTTAGAGCACTTTAGAATTTCAGGGGTCAAAAATTTTAGGTTAAGTAATGCCCAATTTAAGGTGCGTCTCTTTGACAAAGCCATGAATTTAGTTGATGAAGCAGGGGATGGTTTTAACGCGCCGGCAGGCGCCATGGATAGTATTGCCAAAATCTCCCGCAGTATGGAGCGGCGCAGCCATACCAACATCAACATGCTACCTGGTTATTTAAAAGCTGCTTGGTTTACTGCTTTTACTAAATATACTTGCTCTCACTGGAGCCAAACTTTTGACGCCTGTAGTAACGCGGCTGCTGGTGAAACCTATGCCTCGGCGGGTACTGGTTATTCTTCAGCAGCCCAGCCCCGGTTGCTCTCGGCTTATTTGACATCCCCCACAGAACTTATCTTAAATTTTAATAGCAACATGACTAACTGTATGAATCCATCATTCGACATTTTATTAAATAAAATTTCTGGCAGCGGTAGTGTCCCTACTGCGTTTAACCTCACACAAACCTCTTTGGGGGTATTGCGTCTCACGGCTACCAGCGGTAATTTTAATGGCAGCGATACTTTGTTCTCTGCTGCCCCCACCTCCAGCTGCCAAGATTTTTGGTCAGTAGTTGCCAATACCGATGCGCTATACTTTAATGGTTATAACAGTAGTCGAGCCCAGGTGTTATTAAATCGTGTCAACAATGACACCAATTGGATTGAAATCCGTGCTACTTCAGCTGGCACAGTACGGGGGCTGCGTGTTTTTTACTACAACTACCAGGGAATGGACTTAGTGCATGAATTTGGTGAGCTGTCTGTCGCTGCCAATGATATTTTGGTAGTCTCAACCCGGCGCAGCGAAGCAAATTTATTAAAAAACGAAGATACCTATAATGCCAATGGCTGTGATACGGGATTTAGCAGTCCAAGCTGTACGCCAGCAACCCGCAATGGTTCGCCGTACCATATTAACTCTATGGCTCCCACACTGACCACAACAGATGCGGTTATTATACTTACCTACTGCGGCACCAATACAGAGAATAGTGCAGGCTGCCCGTTACCAAACTATGGGGTGCAGGATGTACTTTATTACACCAACCGCGATGGCAGCTGGACAGGTGGTTTTGCCGAAGGCGCTCTGCGGGAAGTCTATTATAACTTACAAAATTTTTGGCCGCTATCGCAATTGCCAGTTGCTGGTCTCAATGACCGTGATTTGCAATTAGAGGGGATTTGTGTTGCCGCCGATAGTCTTGCCTCTGAAAACGCCACTTATAATTGCTCCAATAGCTGTAAGGGGGTTATGCGGGTCAATGATTTACAGCAGGGGAAGAATTCTTGGCGTTGTGAGACTGTACTTACTCGCCCTGGCTATTAATAAAATCTACCTCGATCATTAGCCATCCTTTTTTTGATGTGGAATTCCACATCAAAATCTTTCTGAAAGCCACTAAACCCTTATAAAATTAGGCATTTTTCCTGGCGGGATATCCCAATAGTCTGAATAATGAAAAAACTTGTGAATATGAAAGTCCACCTGAGGCACTATAACACGGCGAGAGTATAGCGCTTTTGTTTGAGAAAAAAATTTTAAACCGTAGAAGAAAACATTTCTCCAGGATTCAGCTTTGTCTAATAAGTATTTGAGATAAAGTTGCAAAGCTATTCTGACCAACATAGTTGTTGTCAACCCAAAGCGATATTTCAATTCAAGAAAAATTCTCTCATCTCCTCCATAAAGGCAAACCCGCAGTCGGTGTAATTCTCCGGCAGACATGGGCTTGGGTTGATTTCTTTCCCGCAGTTCCTGCGCTATGTTATGCAGTTTATCCAAACTCATTTTCTTTCTAAGAAAAAGCCGAAACGTACACCAACGCACGATCCACGACATGGTTGTCTTGTAATGACTTGCGGCCTTTCTAATATCTTCAATAATTTCAGGCCGTAGCCGAACTTCCCATACGGCATCTACATTATATGGATTACTATCACCTTTGTATTTCATAGATCCTCCAGTATTCAATATACTTAGGGGACATGAGAGAAATTGCCCCTTACTGTTATATACCCTGTCGTGGGGTCAAAATTTGCATTTTAGAATAAAAAAATTTTAAAATTGATAAAAAATTTTGTGAAGGATGTTTCTGGGGGGATAGCGGACTGGCAGCAGCGGTCAAGCTTCGCGCGATAGTAAGAAGCGGTGGTCTTACAAGGCCATGCTTGCTGAGGTTGTCATGTTAGAGACAAGCCAGGACGTAGCGAGGGGGGGCGCCCGGGAGGCCCCCATTTTACTGCCATTGATGTGGAATTCCACATCAAAAATGTCGCCTCCGGGAAGAAAACATACACCCTAAGCGATTTTAGCCAATCTTAAGTCCATAGAACTCTTCATGGGGTGCCAAGCCGTTAAACAACCAGTGAGAACGGCGGACATTATACCATCGCCCGATTTGGAGTCACACACATGCAGTGTCATGACCCTGGCCCGCCTTTGAAGTAGCGAAAATTTCGCTCTAAGCGCTGGTGAATATCCCAACTAATTGTACCTTTGCCCATCCCTTCAAGTTAGTTTTTTTACTTAAAACCATTTAAGAGGCTTTACACTTATTTTAGCAATCCTAAGTGTAACATATCTCCTCGGAATGGATATTCCACATCAAAAAAACATTTTCTACCTATTGCCAAGAGCGATTGTTGCCTATGAAAACCCGACCCGCAACCGAAGACTGCGTCACCGTCATCGACTGCCACTATGTCTATGAAAAAACCGCAGCAGCTTTTTTGCTTAACGCAGGCAACGAAGCTGCTTTTATAGAAACCAATACCAGCCATGCCCTGCCTTATCTTCTCACCGCGCTTAAAGACAAAAATATTTCTGCTGAAAAAATAAAGTACATTATCATAACTCATGTGCATCTCGATCACGCGGGTGGTACTGCCGCGCTGCTGCAACACTGCCCTAACGCTACAGTAGTTGCCCACCCACGGGCAGCTCGCCATGTCATTGATCCACAGCGTCTGGTAGAAAGTGCCCGTATGGTGTACGGACATGAGCTCTTTGAAAAATTGTATGGCGCCATTGAAAGAGTACCGGCTGAACGAGTCATCACTCCAGAAGATGGCGCTTCGCTTACATTAGGTGATCGCGAGCTGCGTTTTTTCTATACTCGCGGTCATGCCAATCATCACTTTGTCATTTTTGACACCCAAGATCGCACTGTCTATACGGGCGATTCTTTTGGCATTGCCTACCCTCTGCTGCAGTCAGGTTCGCGACCTTTTATCTATCCCACTACGACACCGACGGATTTTGACCCTATAGAAGCGCACCGTTCTTATGATCTGATTACTTCGCTCAAACCACGGCGTGCCATGCTAACTCATTTTGGCGAATGGGGGGATGTCTCTTATGGTGCTGCCGAGCTTCACCGGCTGATGAATGAAATTGAAAAAATATACGGCTATTTGCTCGAACATGATTTAAGTCAGGAAAAAGCCACGACTTACGCAGAAGAACAGTTTGAAGCCTTGTTTTTGAGAGAGTTGGCTGAGCGCGGTATTTATCCGACAGAAGAACAATTACAGATGCTGCGGATTGACACCGGTATTAATGCGCAGGGAATTGTGTTCAGCGCTATGCGGCAGAAAAAAAAGAATGAGCGATAGGCTACAAATTTGCGAAGTAGCTCCGCGTGACGGGCTGCAATCTCTCGGTCGAGTTTTAACAGTCAACCAGCGCATTGAATTTTGTCGCCGATTAATAAGAGCTGGTCTCACAAAAATTGAAGTGGGGGCACTGGTCAACCCGCAGGCGGTGCCGGCCATGGCAGATTCTGACCAGGTATTCATTTCTCTGAAAAAAGAATTTCCAGATGCTTCACTGAGCCTACTAATTCCTAACGAAAAAGGATTGTTAAGAGCTTTGGAGATTGGTGTGAGTTCCATTGCATTTTTTACAGCCACTTCAGAAACGTTTAATCGAAAAAACATAAATCGTTCCGTTAAGGAATCCATCAGCCTGATTGGCTCCATGGCAGAACAAGCGCGACAGGGTAGATGTAATCTTTTGCGTCTTTATATTTCCACGGTGTTTGACTGCGCTTATGAAGGGAGTAAAAATCCAATTGAGGATCTACCGCAATTTGAACCATTATTTTCTCTGGTAGATGAAATTTCGTTGGGTGATACCACCGGCCGGGGGGATGGAAAGAATATGAGCGAGCTTCTCGGCTGGCTTGCAAAAAAATCTTACAAAGACAAAATCTGGTGGCACTTTCATGACACTTGGCAGCGAGCTGAAGAGTTAGCCCGTCTGGCGCTTGCCGCCGGTTACCGCAAATTTGACAGCTCGGCCGGCGGCATCGGCGGCTGCCCTTTTTCGCCAGGGGCTAAAGGCAATATAGACACTATGAAATTGATAAAACTTGCTCACGACTTGAGCATACCTTGTGACATTGACATCCAAAAAATTAATATGGCATCAAAGGATATTTTATGAGTGAAACAAAATTTTTTACTGCAGGCAAACTACGTGCCTCTGAAAATAGTACTGGGGTTACTACGGTTTATTTCTGCAACCCAGAAAAACTCAATGCCTTTGATCTTGAGATGACCGAGCAGGCTGAGAGACTACATCAGGAACTACTTTGGCGCAAGCCACGGGTGGTGGTGTTTCGTGGTGAGGGCCGGGCTTTTTCTGCTGGTGGGGATCTTGATCTTCTTTTATGGCTAACAGAACAGGAAAAATCCCAGTCAAAAAAAACTATGCGTCGTCTTTATGACGCTTTTCTCAACCTTGCCAGATTAGATTGCCCGACAATTGCCATGCTCAATGGTCCTGCTGTGGGGGCTGGATTTTGTTTTGCTTTGGCCTGCGATATGCGCTACACCTTTCATGAGAACAAGCTCGGTTTAAATTTTGTCAAAATTGGCCTTGCTCCGGGAATGGCCGCCGAATATTTTGGTCTCAAAACTATGGGCCGCGGCAAGCTCACCGAAATGATTGCCACGGGACATATCTATTTCGCTTGGGAGCTGGCAAACTACTCTATCTTTGAAGGTCTGTTTCCTCTTGAGCAACTCGAAGAACAGGTTTATGACATAGCCGTTCAGATTGCTGGCAATTCACAGAAGGCCATAGCGTTTTCACTCCAGCAGATCAGAAATCCGTTAGGTGATCTCGCCTCATCATTAGATCAACAGGCAGAATCCCAAGCAGAGTGTTTTATCGCCGGAGAAATGGCAGAAGCTATTGCTGCGCAACGCGAAAAGAGAACGTTTCGTTTTTCGGTTTGATTAAAAATCGGGACGCTTAATTATTTCTGCATAGATCACCATCCGTTGCTCTGCTGAATACTGTTTTTCAAGCGTCTCAAAAATAGTGATACTGTCAGGCTCTCTGTCATCAACTTCAGTGGTTGCCTGCTGAAATACTTCTTTTAAGGGATGCCTAATGGTTTTATTGGGTTGCTTGTTTTTTTCCCGGCGAACTTGTAAATTCTCTAAAGACAAATCTTTGCGTTCATTTTCAACTGAAGGTGCAGATGGTTTTTTTCGGCTACCTTTGCGCACATCCTCGGGAAGTCCCGGAACCGGCAGTACATCCTCCTCGGGATTTTTTTTCAACGTGTTATACAGATAGAAAAAAACTGTAAGCAGCAGAAGCGCGAGCTCAACAAGTTCTTCCATATATCCGCCTTATTGCTTCTGGTTTTTTTGCTGCTTACTGCGCCCACTTTCTGAAATTGAGGTTCGCATGTTGGTATCTGATTCTATATTTTTGAGACGGTAATAATCCATTATGCCTAAATTTCCTTTTTCAAAAGCCTTAGCCATGGCAAGGGGCACAGCAACTTCAGCTTCTTTAATTTTGGCTTCCATTTCCACAACTTTGGCGCGATTTTCCTGCTCCTTGGCAACTGCCATAGCCCGGCGCTCTTCTGCTTTGGCCTGTGCCACGCGCATATCGGTTTCGGCTTGGTCAGCTTGTAATTTCGCGCCGATATTTTCACCCACGTCAACATCCGCAATATCAATAGAGAGGATTTCAAATGCCGTGCCCGCATCAAGCCCCTTGGCGAGCACCGCCTTCGATATCATATCGGGATTTTCTAAAACCATCTTATGATCTTTAGCAGAACCAATGCTGCTCACAATACCCTCGCCGACCCGGGCGATGATAGTCTCTTCAGTAGCACCACCGACTAACCGATCAAGATTGGTGCGCACGGTAACGCGGGTTACAGCTTTAAGCTGGATACCGTCTTTGGCAACTGCAGCAACTAACGGAGTAGTAATCACTTTTGGTAAGACGGACATTTGCACGGCTTCAAGAACATTGCGTCCGGCAAGATCAATCGCAGCGGCTCTCTCAAAGGTTAATTTTATTTTTGCCTTATCTGCGGCAATGAGTGCGTTAATCACTCTGCCGACATTACCACCAGCTAAGTAGTGACTCTCAAGCTGGTCTCGTTTCACATCAAGCCCCGCTTTTCTTGCGGCAATGAGCGGTTCAATAATCTGCCGGGGAGGCACTTTGCGTAAGCGCATGCCAACAAGGGCGATTAGTCCAATGCGAACTCCGCTGGCCAGTGCGCTGATCCACAGGCCTACCGGAACAAAATACAACAGTACAAATACAAATAATCCTAATAGAGCAAGAATAACTGTCTGGGGCAAATACATAGTTCTTACTTGTAACGCTACAATAACCCGACAAGTATATAAATACTTTTTCTCTTTTCTGCCAATAGTTGGCTGCAAGTCTGGTTCATGCGTGTTATCTACCTGCATGGTATGGGGTCAGGGCCTAATTCTTCTAAGGCAAATTTTTTTGCAGCACGTTTCAAAAGTTTAGGGGTGGATGTAACCATCCCCGATTACAACCTACCCGATTTCGAAAATCTCACTGTCAGCCGAATTGTCTGCCAGACTCTCGATCTAATTGATGATAACGAAGAAATTATTTTGATGGGCTCAAGTCTCGGCGGCTTTGCAGCTGCCCACGCTGCCGAAAAAAAAACTCAGATCATAAAAACCATCCTGCTTGCTCCCGCTTTTCAATTGGCAACAAGACGAGTCACACAGCTCACTAAAGACGAAATTAAAGCATGGCGAAAAAACGGTAGCAGAGAATACTTTCACTATGGCTATAATAAATCCCTGCCTCTGAACTATGCTTTTCATGCCGATGCACTCTCTCTGGAAAAAAAGAAATTTCGCCGTCAGTTACCATGCCTGATCTTTCATGGCATCAAGGATGAGATTGTTCCCTATGAGGTCAGCATCAATTATCTCAAAGAAAACACACAAGCTCAACTGGTGCTGCTCAATTCAGATCACCAATTGGGCGATGTGACCGATATTATGTGGAGGTATGTGCGCGTATTTTTGGATATCTAATTTTACACGAGCCACCCAAGAGACTTTTTTTGAGTTGTTTAGAAATTGTTTAATTAGCAAATAATATCATACCTTTCTGTAGTTCTTTCTGCCAGTTTTTTGCCGCAGTAATTTTGGATCGCAATTCAGGATCGGACAGCAATAAATCGCGGGCTTCTGCTGCAAGGTCGCCGTGGACGCGCAGATCAGCAATGTGAAATTCAGACACTCCGGCTTGTCTGAGACCAGTAAGTTCGCCGGTACCGCGGATTTCAAAATCTTTTTGCGCCAGATAAAAGCCATCTTCAGACTCTAACATGGCCTTTAAGCGCTCTTCCCCTTCACCTGTGATACGAGCTGAAGGGACTAGAATGCAGAAACTCTGGTGTTCACCACGCCCAACTCGACCGCGCAACTGGTGAAGCTGTGAGAGGCCAAATCTTTCGGCATTGCGAATAACCATTACCGTAGCATTAGGTACATCCACCCCAACTTCGACTACTGTGGTTGTCACCAATATCTGAATCAATCCTTCCTTGAATTTTTGCATGGCACGGTCTTTTTCGTCTGAACTCAGCCGACCATGCAGAAGTCCCAGACGGCGGGTCGGAAAAATCTTTTTTTCAAGTAATTCGTAATCACTCATGAGAGAAGCCCAGTTGCCGGCTTCATTTTCATCTATCATGGGATATACAATATAAGCCTGTCGTCCCATATCCAAATATTTTTCAATTGCTCGATATATTTTAGGTAAATCGCTTTCGGCAAACATGCGGGTATCTACGGGCTTGCGCCCAGCAGGTTTCTCGCGAATAATAATTTGTTCGAGATCGCCATAGAGGGCGAGAGTAAGGCTGCGGGGAATAGGAGTTGCTGTCATTGCCAGAATATCGGGAGTGATGCCTTTGGCGCGCAAGGCTTCTCTCTGTTCCACGCCAAAGCGATGTTGTTCATCAATAATGACCAGACCCAAGGAACGAAATTTCACGTCATTTTGAATAAGAGAATGGGTTCCAATTATCAGGCTGGTATCACCGCGGGCAATACGATCGAGCTTAGCCCGTCGTTCGCTCGCTTTTTCCGCGCCAAGCAATAGATCCATCTGGAGAAAAGGAAAATCAGTAAGCAGATTTCTAAATGTCTGAAAATGTTGCCGAGCGAGAATCTCTGTAGGAGCCATTAAAGCAACCTGAATATCCGATTCAATATAGCGCAGGGCATGCAGCAACGCTACTAAAGTCTTGCCACTGCCGACATCTCCCTGTAATAGGGCGCCGAACGGATATCCTTCCTGGGCGAGTTGCCCAAGATAAGAAATCGCTTTCTTCTGGTCAGCCGTCAAAGCGAAAGGCAAAGAGACAATTAACTTATTTGAAATGGACAGATCAGGCGATATATCTTTGAGCGAAAATTCTTTTTTGATCTTTTTTCGGGCTTCAGTTCTGTCGATCATCATTGCCGCAAAATACAATAGCTCATCAAACGCCAAACGGCGGCGGGCAATTTCGACATCTTCCATAGTATTTGGGAAATGAACCAGTTGCAGAGCGCGCGACAGTTCAATAATTCCTTTAGAAAGTGCGGTTTTCTCAGACAGGTGGTCTTGGATCAGTTTACCGTACTTTTTCAAAATACCGTGAATTGCTTCGCGCAATACTCTGGATGAAAGAAAAGCCGTTTTCATCGCCTCGGTAATTTTATACAGAGGGATAATCTTTCCGGTGTGTAAGCTTTCATCGCCCGATAGAATTTCAATTTCGGGATGCAGCATACTAAAATGCCCTCTGAAACTTTCGATAACTCCAGAAAAAGCTGCCACAGTTCCAGGTGACAAAATTTTTGAGAAATAAGGAATTCCCTGAAAAAAAACCAAATCTACAATGAAATTTTGGTATTCAACCTGAGCCACAAGACGACGCTTACGTCCGTAAACAACTTCACATTGGACGATTTTTCCGATAAAAGTAACGGTATCTCCCAGGCGTGTGGTGCGCAGATCGAGAATTTTAGTTCGATCAATATAGCGACGGGGAAGGTAAAAAAGTAAATCCCGAATATTTCGCAATCCTCTGCGATTGAGAACCTTTATCTGGGCCTCACTGAAAAAATTTGTTTGCGCCAGCGAAATCACTGTCAATCATCAACTGCGACCTGCAGAACCTTTATCTCCATAAGTAGCCAGGATGGTTTTTATTGTAGCCAGCTCCATATTGATATGCTGTCCAATTTCTTCAGCAGTCCAGCCAAATTGACCAAGTTTCAATACTGTATCTTTCTGATCATTAGGTTTCAGAGGCGTCATTTTTTTGCTAATTGTCGGCTCGCCCGATGCCATAACGGTTCCACCGACAGCGTTGACAAAATCTGACAGCTGTTTTACTTTTGCTTCGGCGTTATGTTCTATTTCTTCGATTTCGCGCACATTACTGCTCATGGTATTTCTCAGCTCTTCATAACGCTGACGAATATGTTCAAGCTGCTGCTTTTTCTTTTCGATATCATCAAGCAGATCTTCGATCTCGAGGAATTTTCGATTCACCATTTGTATTTGTTCTTCGTTACGTCTAATAGAAATCATTTGATGTTCAAGTTTGTCAATCTCTTCTCTCAAACTAGCAGATTTAGCATCAAGCCGCTGCAGATTTCCGCTCAACTTTTCAATTGCATCACGAATTTCCATGCTGGACTTTTCATGATGACCGATAGAATCTATTACGTTGCGCACCAGCCGCTGCTGGTCCATGAATTCATCTAAAAGTCCATCCACCTTATTTTTTTGCACTTCAAGTTCACGATAACCCTCAAAAATTTCACTGATATTCTGACGAATTCTCTGAAGGTCGGCTTCTTTCTCGTCAATCTGGGTTTTCAGAGCGACAACCATCGAAAGCTGTTCGTCTAAGCGATCTACTTTTTCACGTTTCTGACTCATCAGCGTGATCTCAGCGTCAAGTTTGAGTCGCATATCGCGCAATTCTTCGATCTTGCGGAACATCTCGTTAAGGGTAAGGTTTTTTTCGTCAACTTGCGCTAATTGAGCGCTTAACTCTTCCCTGGCCTTACGTATCGATTCATATGACGATCTAACTTTCTCAATAGTAAGCGATTCAGCTTTCAATTCCTTCATTGCGTTCTGCAACTCGCGGATATCATTGCCACTTCGTTTAGTCTCTTCTATGATAGCGTTCAATACTCCCTGCTGGTTATCGCGGAACAGCTCCAAGGTATTGTCAATCTCAGCTTTTATTGCAGAGAAATCTGCAAGAACTGCTTCTGTGCGGTTGCGTAAATCGCCATAAGCAGCTTGGGCGACCTCCCGCAACTGCTGGCTCAATCGATCTACGCCATCTTCCATTTCAACCATAAACAGTTCAAGCTGCTTATTTGAAGTTTCCTTTAATTCCGACTCGATCTTTTTTTTCTCAGCATAAAGCGATTCAACGAGAGACTCCTGGCGCACTTCTAAGTTTTTCTTCATTTCTGTAAAGCGCTGTATCATGCCTTCAGTACGGGAGAATATTTCATCTTCCCTTTCCTGGATTTTCATTCTGAAATCGGTTACCATACGGTGCAGACGATTTTCTGACTCTTCGGCAATTTCTTCACTACGGCTTGACATCCGCGCAAGCCGCTCATCCAGCTCTTCTTCAAAGCTACTTAGCATTGAAGCCTTGTTCCTTTCCCACTCAACAGTGGACTTATGCATCTGGTCTTTTGTTTCAGCAATCAGGGACTCAAGACGGGCATGCCAAGTCTCTGCCATTTTATCGAAATCATCTTGCTGATCGCGAATAGCAGACATAATGCGATCTGCATCTTCTTGCCATTTACGAGAAAGCTGGTTTTGCACTTCAGATAGCGACTTTTCAAACCCAGCAATTTTAGCAAAAGCTTGGCTCATACGACGTTCTAAATCTTCAGCAGAATGCTCTCTTAAATTATGCAGATCACCTTCAAGACCGGAAATCTGAGCTGTTACGGTGAGCAACTTTTCATTTAGCTGATCTTCAAAGTCACCGGTAATGGAACCTGCTTCTGTCTTTAGGCGGGAGAGATAATCCTCAAATTCATGCTCTATTTTTTCAATAATTTCATCCGCTCTGTTGGTCAATGACTGAATTTTTCTCTCAGCTCCATTAACCACGGTATCAAGCTCGCGACGCAGCGATTCAATACCAGTTCGCATACGCGCTTCTTCTTCGCTGAATTCACGATATGCCTCCTGAAAAGCTCGGGTTGATTGACTGCGGATATCACGCAGTGTTTCCTGCAATGCCTGCTGCACGGTCTGCAGACTGGAATGCTTAGTGTTATTTAATTGCTCAATGACATCCTTACTACTTTCCTCCAGTTCTTCAATGCGCTTGATGAGTTCAGCTTCACGGCGAGAAGCCTCGACATAGAGAGTCTCGCGCGCCTTTTGGTATATCTCTTGAAAAGAATCAATGTTCTCGCGTATCTTCTGCGCTTCCATCCGAGAAGCCCGAACAATCTCATCTCTTTTCTCTATGGCATCGAGATCGAGGGTTTTAATGTTTTCTCTGATTCTGTCGGTTTCTTCCAGTAATTCCTTAAAAAGCAGAGTTCTTTGGGTTTCTATTTCCTCACGGAACTGGCTGAGTTTCTTACGGATTCCTTCATCTGCCTGGACAAGCCCATTTCTCAATGCCTCTAGTTTTTGCTGCTGTTGCGCAATATCGTTAGCAAGGTCTTCTTTAATCTCGCTGATCAGGGATGGCAGGGTGACCCGCAGCATTTCTTCTGAACCAGCAACCTTTGCCGCCAAATCGTTTACTGCAGATACCTGTTTACTGATTCTATCTTCCAAATTGTGCGTTAATTCACGGGCGCTCTCTTTGAGAGCATGCTCCAAATCGGCATAGCTCTCATCAAGACTCTCGGCAACCTGACGTTGCTTCTCGAGCAATTCTTCCCTGAGCGAATTCTGGTATTCGCGGGTCTCTTGAGCAATCTCAGCGATCTTTTTTTCAAGCGTAACAAGAATTTCCGAGGATTTATCGCGCAGAGCTTCCTGAAAAGCGCTGACCATACGACCGGCATCGTGATCTACTTGGTGAAGGTGCTCCTGAATACGCTTGATTTTTTTCTGATGCTGGTCAATGCGATCGAGAGAATCATTGATAAATTTCAACTGGTCAATGATATTGCGGTTGCGGCCCTCAAGATTTTGTAATTCGATATCCATCTCTTTTAAATTTGTGCGACTGCTCTCAACGGCAGCAAAGGAAGAACGAGCTTCCTCTAATTGTTTTTTTAGCGTATCTAAATATTTATTGGCATTGATCACCAGTAAGTCAAAACGCGTGGTGGCATCTTTTAATTCTTCTTTTTTCTTTTGGGTGATCTCCTGGATATCACGCTGACCCTTTTCCATTATATTCTTCAACTTACGCAGATTAACGTTTGCGCTGTCGAGACGGCGAAAGAGAAAAAACACCGCCAGCGATCCGAGAAACGGAATGGCCAATTCGAGCATATTATGTCACATTAACTCCCTTGCGCAGCCAGCGCAACTCTTTTTTGCTTTGCCGCAAGACAGTTAGTAGCTCACATAAGTTAAGATTTATCTCTCAGACTTCGTTGGGTAGGCTAAGGCAAGCCGCATAGTAACCCCCAAACATAAGGCTTGCTGGGCTTTTTGTTACCTATGGGAATCGTTCCTGGTGGGGAATTCCACATCTTTGTTCAGGAATTCCTGAACAGGAGTAACTAAGATCCCCCCGCAAGGGGTTGTTAGTTACTAAAAACTTACATTATGTCACATGGTGGCTGGTTTTCTTGGTGTGGATTTCCATACCGTGGTGGGGAATTCCACATCTTTGTTCAGGAATTCCTGAACAGGAGTAACTAAGAACCCCCCGCAAGGGGTTGTTAGTTACTAAAAACTTACATTATGTCACATGGTGGCTGGTTTTCTTGGTGTGGATTTGGGGGGTAAGCCACCATACCGCAAAAAGGTTTACAGAATGAAAACAATTTGACTGGTAAAATAAAATTAGGAGAAAATATGCCAACAACCTTATTTGCCGCTCCATCCGCCGGAACGCCACCAGAAAAATTAACCATCGAACAGATGCGACAAAAATTGCAGGTACCAGAATACGTGCAGAATGATACTTTGGTCATCTGGGCCAACCAGGCCTTTGAACTCTGCCGCCCGGTAAAAATTTACTGGTGCAACGGCAGCCAGGAAGAATATGACAGACTATGCAACGAACTGGTCGCCGCCGGCACTTTCCGTCGGTTAAATCCCCAAAAAAAACCTAATTCTTTTCTTGCTTTCTCTGACCCCTCTGACGTGGCCCGGGTAGAAGACCGTACCTATATAAATTCACGCAAAAAAGAAGACGCCGGCCCCACCAATAACTGGATTGATCCCGTTGAAATGAAAACTATTCTTAAACCGCTGCTCGACGGCTGCATGGCGGGGCGTACGATGTACGTAATTCCCTTTAGCATGGGACCATTAGGTTCAGAGATGTCACATATCGGCATTCAAATTACCGACTCCGCGTATGTTGTCGTGAATATGCGCATCATGACAAATATGGGCAAACAAGTCTATGACGTTTTGAAAGATAAAGACTTTGTCAAAGCATTCCATACCGTCGGTGCCCCCCTGCAGCCCGGACAAAAAGACGTACCCTGGCCATGCAATCCGACAACAAAATATATTTGTCATTTCCCCGAAGAGAATATGATTATCTCGTATGGCTCAGGTTATGGCGGCAACGCTCTTTTGGGCAAAAAATGTTTTGCCCTGCGTATTGCCTCTAACATAGCCCATACCCAAGGTTGGCTTGCCGAACATATGTTGATACTCGGCGTTGAAGACCCCCAAAAAGAAAAAAGCTACGTCACTGCAGCATTTCCATCCGCCTGCGGCAAAACAAATTTTGCCATGATGATTCCGCCTAAAGCCATGGGGGGATGGAAAATCACCACGGTCGGCGATGACATCGCCTGGCTTAAACCCGACAAAGAAGGAAAACTGCGCGCCATCAATCCCGAAACTGGTTTTTTTGGTGTTGCCCCGGGTACAAATGAGAAAACCAACCGCAACGCCATGGCCGCCCTACAGAAAAACACTATCTTCACGAATGTCGCTTTAACCCCCGACGGCGATGTCTGGTGGGAAGGCTTAACCGAAGAAGTGCCCGATGGTTTAATTGACTGGACAGGAAAACCCTATGACAAAAACAGCGGTAAACCCGCAGCCCATCCTAATGCACGTTTTACCGCACCCATCACCCAATGCCCTTCCCTTGACCCCGCTTGGAATGACCCTAATGGTGTTCCCATTTCAGCAATTATTTTTGGCGCGCGCCGGGCTACCACCGTACCTTTGGTCTATCAATCTTTTAACTGGACTTTTGGCGTCTATCTTGCCGCCACCATGGGCTCTGAAACCACTGCCGCTGCTTTTGGTAAGCAAGGAGTGGTGCGCCGCGATCCATTTGCTATGCTACCTTTCATGGGTTACCATGCCGGCGATTATTTCAACCATTGGTTGGATGTCGGTCGCAAATTGAGCAATCCACCACGCATCTTTGGAGTTAATTGGTTTCTTAAAGATGAAAACGGTAACTTTTTATGGCCCGGCTTTGGCGAAAACATGCGCGTGCTGCGCTGGATTATCGAACGTTCTAAAGGTCGTGCGAATGCTGTAGAATCACCTATCGGCTGGGTTCCTAAATATGATGCCATCGACTGGAGAGGTTTAGATTTTAACCACGAACAATTTCATAAAGTCATCAACGTTAACAAAGAGCTGTGGCAACAAGAAATTGCCCAACACGACGAATTTTTTAAGAAACTTTATGACCGGCTGCCCAAAGAAATGGTGCTAATCAGAGAACTGTTCACCTCAAGCCTATTCCGTTCGCCCGACCAGTGGGACACTTCAGAGAGATTTTAAATGTTGCCGCTCTCTGCCTGTTAGAGAGCGGAAAGTCTCATTTCTTTTTATTTTTTTTCTTGGTAATCAACCACGGAATAACTTTCGTAAGGCTGTTATAAAGTTCAATGAGGTTTGCGTTAATCTCAACCATCTCGTCAATAATAATTAAGTAGGATACACTTGTTTTAACTTTGCTATGGCCATGCTTCAGACGCTTTAACTGGTTATTGTGAATTTGCATCCTGATTTTAGTCAAAGCATTCATTTTTTTTAGAGCAAAGTCATTTTTAACACTGCGTTTATCAATAGCTTCTTTTATTTTGTCAATCATCTCTTGAGAAAAGCGCCGCATGGCCCGAATATCCTCAGCTTCTTCTTTTGTCAATGGTATCTGGTAGAGAGTTACTCGATCAATGGTTTGCTCTCGAATTCGATTGATTGATTCAATTACATGCTTTACATAATTGAGAGCGCTGGTAAGAGAGTGTATAGAAACTAAGTCGCGATCACTGAAATGCTCATTGGCAATTTGAATAATTTGGTTAATTGAAATCTTGTGAAACGAAGACAACTTGCGTAATCTTTTACCGGTAGAGTTAATGTGTTTGGTCTTGCCACTGGTTAAATCACGAGATAAATCATTGAGTACTTCATAGCTTTTTGCCATACTATCAGCAATGGCCTCCACACTCTTTTCAAGCGCTTTAACAGGATTTTGCTTAATAAATGAGAGCTGTTCCAAGCGAGTATCATAATCTTTTTGCCGTCGCCGATGAAACTTGCCCATCACATAAATCAAAACGATGGTTGCCGGTACCAACACCAACATCGACCAAAAACCAACAAGATGGATAAATGAAACAATAAAACCAGAAGTAAGAGAAGCAATGATGGCCGTCATGAACCATCCCCCAATCACAGTTAACACCCCGCTTACCCGAAATACCGCATTGTCGCGCCCCCAAGCCTTATCTGATAGAGAGGTACCCATAGCCACCATGAAAGTCACAAAAGTAGTGGATAGCGGCAATTTATTTAAAGTACCAATCATAATAAGAGAACTCGCGGTTGCAATATTGACTGAAGCGCGCAGCAAGTCAAAAGCATGTCCTTCTTGTAATAGCAAGCGGTTTTTCTGGTTGGGAGTCATCATATAACGACGGGCAAAAAAATTTTTAATAAACGATGGCAAAAGAAACTTAATGGACTCCCAAAGGGTCAGCCCAATTTGCACTAAACCACGGGCAATATTATTAGCACTAAAACCTTCATAAGTCTCGCCCTGGGTTGCAAGACCCACCTCGGTTTTCGTAACTGTCTGCGCTTTTTTAGAGAACCACAGAGTAACAGTCATGATGGCTGCTGCAATATACAATAAATACCCCGGGGTATCTACATTGCCGCTAAGAGCAGTTGCCAAGACTGCTGTATTACCTTTATTTTGCCCAATCAATTCATACACCGAATAGCTTGCCAAAGGAACCCCAATAAAGTTTACTAAATCGTTGCCGGCAAAGGCCATCGCTAAGGCACCAGTACCGGAGAGCACAACATACTTTAAAATGTTGATTTTCAATAACACCAATACCTGGCTGATTGCCGCAAAAACAATAAAGGTGACCAACATGATTGTTCCGAAATGTTCCATAATATATTGCGAAGTCTCTGGCCTGAGAAGAGAACTACTTTTTAATACATTGAGAAAAATAAAAAATAGCAATGAAGTAAAGGCAATGCCACCAAAAAGACCACCCAAATAACGTAAGGTACGGTTGATGTCAAAAGTAAATAAGGAGCGAAAAATAAACTGGATCACCATCCCCGAAAAAAAAGCAATCACTACCGATAGCACAATCCCACTGATGATTTTTAACGCCCCGGCAGAGTTGATTAAATTAAATGCCTCGCCTGGCGATGGGGATTTCCACACCGCCAATACTAGCGCCGCACCAAAAATTTCAAACACTAACGAAACAGTAGTTGAAGTTGGTAAACCCAAAGTATTGTAGAGATCCAACAAAATTACGTCAGTAATCATAACGGCTAAAAATAATTGCATTAGCTCTAATAAAGTAAAACCATCCGGGTTAAAAATGCCCTTACGCGCCACCTCCATCATACCACTTGCAGTCAAGGCACCAATGAAAATACCAATACTCGCCACAATCATGATAGTCCGGCGCGTTGCTACCCGGGAACCTATGGCAGAATTGGTAAAATTTACAGCATCATTCGATACCCCGACGATAAGATCCGTTACCCCCAGAGCCAGCATCACCACCAGAATGATTAGAAAAATATCCATAACTACGCCCCTTACGTCGCAAAAAACAGTTTATCTGCCACTCTAATAAGAGTAAGATTATCGGTAAAGTACATTTCGTCAATTTGCGAAATAACAGAATTATGTCACATTAAGTAAGGATAGGGGGATATAACCCACCACGAAAATTTTTGGTGGGGAATTCCACATCAGAAGTTTTTAGAATTCCAAGAACAAAAGCCCCGGCGTATAGCGGCAATTCTCGAAAAAGTTATTGCTGGCATGGGTTCCGGGGGTGAGCGCCGCCGCCAAACGTTTCTGAATTTTGCTGAGAATCAAAAGCTATGCTGAACTCTTAAGCAATGACTTTGGCAAAACGGCCTCAAAACAGCATATTTAGGAATTCCTGAACAAGCAATTTTATTAAAACAACCTTGTCTCCAACGTAAATACCTTCTCTTTTGCCAGAGCGCGCCAGACGCCATAACTGGCAAAGAACGGCAAGGCCCAGAGGGATTTCGAAAGCAGTGGACTTTTTATGTGCGGCAGCAGCATTATATTGACTTGGTCATTCTCCTTGAGTTTCAGATCAGCGCGCACCTGGTCCAGTATATCCGCCAGCGACGCGGTGGCATCGACCAGTTTACGTTGGATTGCTTCTTTCCCGGAAAATATTCTACCGCCGGCTGAGGCAAGTATCTCATCGTCTGTTAGGTCGCGGGCTAAGGCTATTCGGCTGCGAAATATCCGGTATATGTTTTCTATGTTATGCCGAATAATTTTTTTCTGCGTCTCTGAAAAATCACCCAGCGTAGAGAACAAATTTCCGTTTTCGCCGACCGATACCCCATCGGTGCTGATCCCGAACTTATCCAGTAATCCCGCAATATTAAATTTGCCGCTGACAACGCCAATCGATCCTGTGATGGTCAGGGGGGAGGCAAAAACGCGTTTTGATACTGCCGAAAGATAGTAGCCTCCTGAAGCCGCTACATCCGACATGGAAACATAGACGGGTACTTCACGTACTTTAGGACTTTCTTTGTCCTGGCCAGCGTTGTCGCTCTTTTGTGTTGTATCGGGCTCATCAACGAGTTGTGCTTGCCGGGGTACACGGATGAACGGATCGTTGTCCGGCATGTAAGGGAATGGGCAATCGAATGCCGCCGACATGATGCGCTGCCAGAGGATATCCGAGGCATAGGCCGAACCGCCGGGTGAATTCCAGCGATAGATGATGGCATCGCAGCCGTCTTCTTTCAGCTTTTGGATCGCAGGTTCATAATCAAACAGTGAAATGGCATTAGGAACGCTTTCTTCGCTGTCAATGATGAGACCTTCGCCTACGACAAGCGCAATGCGCTTAGTTTTTCTCCAATCAAGTAGCTTGGTGCTGCGCCAGCGAATAACATTCAATGCGTTTTTAAGGGGTACATATTTGGTTGGGATACCGAGCGAGAGAAGAAATTCCAGCTGTTCAGGGTACATGATAGCATTGATCAATCCGCTTTCATAGGCTTCATCGGGGGTAAAAAGCGCTTTGCGCTGGAGTGCTTTTAAGTCTGGGTTGCCCGGTCTTTCACTGATGGCCTTGTTCAGTTCGTTATGTATGGTATTGATGATCTCCTTCAGTTGTTTTTTAGCCAAGGGGGATGCATTTTTTCGGGTATAAGCTTCCGCTGTGCTTTTGTAATCCCCAATAGTGATAAAATTAGGTCTGATACCAAAGCGATCTAAGGCACCTTTGAAGAATAATTGCTCGGAAGAAAATCCGCAGAGTTCCAGAGAATTTGCCGGTGCGGTTGCAATCGCCGGGCAGCCGGTAGCAATATAATAACTCAAGCGATCTCCACTGTGTAGAAAGGCCCAAAGATCGACTCCGGAGGCGGCAATTTTACGCAATTGCTCACGCAGCTCCCAAGCTCGTGCCCAGCCGATTTGAGGAGAATCAATGTGTACCAAAATTGACCTTATTTCTTTTTGAAATTTTTTCTTTTTAAGCGCACGCTCTAAGGAATATAAGCCAAGCAATAAATCATAGTAGCGTGGTTCCTGGGGACGAAAAAAATGCAGCAGATTGCTATCAGGAGGAGTTTCTGCAAGAGTGCCTACGATAGAAATGCTAATGTAAGATAATTTTTTTCTGCCGCGAATCTTGCGGTAAAGGAACAACCAGATAGTCACCGGCAGCAGCAGAATCTGGATAACGAGTTTCAAAAATAATTTCATGGGGATGCCCCTGGTTTATACATCCATTAGCGGGTCAAGGAAGATTTCTGCAGTAGAGTCAAACAAACTTGACTGGTTGAGACAAGAGGCAATCGTGCACTATGAGCAATTGCCGGCAGTTTTTTCTTGTGCTATGGGTTTTTGTGCCGTGTGCTTCAGAAGTTCTCTCCCAAGGGTGGGGTCAGACTCTGGAGCAGGCTGTACGACGTATTGAGCGCAATAACATCTTGCAAGCTGCCAAAGAGCTTGATCTTGATCCAGAGCAAATTTTTCTGGCTACCGATATTTCAGGAGAGGGGCGCTATCTAAGATATGAGTTAGCCGGCGAAGAGGGTTATCACGAAGCGCGGCTGGTTTTCTATCGCCCGGATTTGGCAATGTTGGTCTGTTCTGTTAGGTCTGCCTGCGGCCCGATCTGCGAGCAGAGCCCGGTGCAATGTTACCAGGTTATCGGTGATGCGGTGACTGACGTCACCGCGGATATTTTACCCGATGATCTTTATGACTACCTTGAAACAAAAATCAAAGCTCGGCATGAAAACGCACTAAAGAATGCACCCGATGAAAATGAACCGTGCCCATTTCTAAGGCGGATCATCATGCCGCGTGACTCGCGGGAGTCCTCAATAAAGTTAGGTTATGTCTGCGGTCTGCAGCCAAATGAAACAGTGGAGGAAATAGCCACGCTGGAATATCGTAACGGCAAATTTCTTCTAAAGGAGGCAAAATGAAAGTTGGCATTGTCGGTACGGGTTATGTGGGCGCGGCGGCCGCCTATGCGTTGGTATTGCGGGGTAGCTGTCGCGAATTGGTATTGATCGATCGCAATGAAAAAAAAGCCATAGCGGAAGCAGATGACATCCTGCATGCTACACCTGTTTCGCACGCGGTAGAGGTGCGCGCGGGTGGCTATCCCGATTTGGCTAACTGTTCGGTGGTAATTCTCGCCGCCGGGGTTAACCAGGCGCCCGGTGAAACTCGTTTACAGCTTTTGGGGCGCAACGCCGCGATTTTTCGGGAAATTGTACCTCTGGTGTTGAAAAATGCCCCTGATGCTGTCATAATTGTCGCTACCAATCCTGTGGATATTATCACAGCGCTTACGGAGCAGGTAGCAGGTGGGCCGCAAGCCAAAATTTTCGGTTCGGGAACCACTTTGGATACCGCGCGTTTTCGCGCGTTATTAGCAGAGAAAGCAGCTATTGATGCGCGGCATGTGCACGCTTATGTTGTCGGCGAACATGGTGACAGTGAAGTACTGGCCTGGTCAAGCGCGACGATTGCAGGGATGGCTTTTGACGAATATTGCCGCAGCAGAAGGATTGATTTTACTGACAGAGATCGCCGTGAGATAGATGAAAAAGTGCGGCGCGCTGCTTATCGCATTATTGAAGGTAAAGGAGCAACCTATTTTGGTATTGGCGCTATTTTAGCGCGACTGACTGAAACTATTGTCCGCAAAGAGAAGGCAATTCATACAGTCAGCGCCTCAACTCCTCTGTTTCAGACAGCATTGTCCCTGCCGAGGCTGGTAGGCGAGCGGGGTATTGTTGACACCATTGGTATTAAATTAGCCGCAACCGAGCAGGAAAAACTGGAGAAGAGCGCTGAAATATTGCGTAGTTTTGTAGCCCAACTTTAAGAAAGTCAAGATGACTGATAAAATGAATAAGCCTGCTGAAACTATTCCTCGGGGGCACCCTCTGCGTCTTTTGTGGGATTTCGTGATGTTGCTGACTGTGCTGGCCAATCTGGGACTGATCCTCTTTGATCTAACATATCTTTATTTTCGACCTTTCTGGCAAGATCATTTTATTGATTTGTCTCGCTGGTATGACGCGCATATTCTGGGAATTGAGCCACACCGTTTAACTGAGAATTATTTAGAACAAGTCAAGCGTCTGGCAGAAAATGACCGGGCGGCCGACCAGGAATGGTTAGCTGAGCATCTGCTCTCTCTATCACGGCAGGTAAGCAATCTATACCAAACCATCCCCCATGGCGAGAAGAATTTCACGATTGAAGAATTTCTTGCCGAGGGTTCGGGCGAAAGCGGTGCTTTGTTTCTCGCCGGAAATGCTGTCGAGGGCCTGCCTGAGACAGAACAGAGTACACGTTTTTTTCGCCTGAAAGATGAGTTGGCCTTTAAGCTGCAGTGGCGCACCGCAGAAGGTCGGCGGCGCAGCAAATTACAGACATTAGCTCGGGCCGATAAAATTATGCAGCGGATTGTTGAAACCAATCCGTTTGCCAATTCTGGGCAGAGCTCGCTTTTTAAAGACATACAGACGCGGATAAAAAATCTCTACTCAAAATACCGCACTCCTGCCGAAGATCGCAAACTCCGCGTTCTTATCAAAGAACAGTCTCCGGATTTATATGAAGTCGCCTCTACTACAGTTGCTTTCAGTTGGCTGTGGCGCAATAACGTTCTTTCAGAAGAAGAAAAGCACGCTTTCTTTGACAAAAATATCCGCCGCAATCTAACACTGGCCTACTACCGCCATATTGACGAAAAGGGCAATCCGGTTAATAATTACCTGCGCCTCGATGCGCCGTTTCTGGTTTTCTTCCTGTGTGAATTTTTGATAAGCTGGTTCTTGTCAGTCAGGCGCAAGGAATATGTCGCTTGGTTTCTGTACCCTCTCTATCACTGGTATGATGTATTGGGTCTGATCCCTGCGGTGCAATTCCGTCTTTTTCGTCTGATCCGCATATATAAGATTTATCTTATCTTGAAAACGAACCAGTACACGAGGGTACTAGGCGATGATATCATCTCGCGAACCATTAGATATTATGCAAATATAATTAAAGAAGAGCTGGCGGATATGGTAACCCTGCAAATTCTCTCTGAAATACAAAATGAAGTAAAATCAGGTGCTTCAGCGGAAATTATTTCCGAGGCTCTAGCTAAACAGCGACAGAGTATAAAAACCGTAACTCTTGTGAAAACCGAACAGCTATTGCGCGATACCCGCTACGACGTGTTGGTCAGGGAGATGGCAGAAAAAACTGCTGAAAATCTGGAAAAAGATATTTCCTTTGCGGCTCTCGTGCCGGCCCCTCTGCGTCGGGGTATCGCCAGCGCTCTTGCCACAGCAATGCGCGCTTCACTCCTTGCCGTGGTAACCAGCGCTACCGGGCGGAGTAATATCGAAGCAATGATAGATTATTTTATTGATGAATTTGGCGTAACTGCCAGAGATCGTATGGTCAATGATCTAAATACAGCCATTACCTGGGATGTGCTTGAAAATGTGAAAAAAGCTGTCGCGCAAAAAAAATGGCTGGAAACCCGTCTTTAATAAGAGGTATGTATGAGTGAGAAAGTTGAGGTACTCAATAAGATTTTAGCAGAAATTGACTCCCGGGCAACTTCTTTCAAAGAGAAGCGGCATACGTTGCGCGAGGCACAGCACTTCGCTGAGAAAAAACTGCTACTTGATTTAATTAGCCAAGCATTAACTTTAGCACAACAAATTGTGCCACAACCTACAGAAACCATCCGCGACTTGCGCACTCTTGAAAAACAATTCATGGACATGCGCTAATGCTTGAAGTTCTGCGCCTTCAGTTAAAAAACTCCCTGCGCAATTTTAATTACCTTATTTGGGATAGAACCACCCAGGAAGCTGCGGCCATTGATCCTTTAGATGTTGCCGCTCTTCTTGTTTCATTGCGGGAAAAGCAATTAAATTTGAAATACATTATTAACACTCACGAACACCATGATCACACTGCGGGTAATATTGAATTAGCAGCGGCGACTGCAGCGGTCGTTTTAGCGCCAGAATCTTTGCGAAAGGTTATTCCCGCTTTTGGTCAGGGATTGCAAGCTGGGGATGAAGTTTATTTGGGGCATGAAAAAATATCTGTTTTAGCAACGCCGGGGCACACTATGGGACATATTTCTCTTTTTTATGAAAGCGAGCAGCCCATGCTGTTTTCGGGAGATACACTGTTTAATGCCGGTGTCGGCAATTGCTACCACGGGGGGGATGTAAATACTCTATTTGAGACTTTTGAGAAAATAATTTTTAAGTTGCCGCGCAATACTCTGCTCTATCCGGGACATGACTATCTTGAAAATAATCTTAAATTTGCCGCGAGTCTGCTGCCGCATGATGAGTACATCCTCGCTGATCTATCTTCACTAAATCAAGGGGGCAGTATTCTGCGCACCCTTGCCGATGAGTTTCGCTCCAATATTTTTTTTCGTTTGGATGATGCTGCAGTACACAAAGCGTTGGCCGCTCGGGGATACGCGATAAAATTGTCGTCTGCTGCCCGTGAAGTATTTTTTGCTCTGCGACTGCTGCGCGACGACTGGTAATTTTGCTAATATGTTTGAGACGGCAACCAATTGAAAATATATTTATGAAGTAACCACCTAACCAACCTTTCCTGTGTGTGGAACCCCAAAGCCGCCTCGCTGGAACACCAGTGTGGCAATCCAAGGTTATTCGTTATCCCCCAAAAAAGCCTTATCTCCCATGGGGGATGGTTCTCCTGATGTGGAATTCCCCATCGGGCATGAATTTTTATATCACGATTCAGGAATTCCTGAACAAAAAGTAAATTAGCAATAACCTATATAACGTTATATAGGTTATTGGAGGTATGGCATAATGGAATTTTTTAGGAACCAGCCACGACCAATGAAAAGCCCGGGAGCGGGCAAGCCCACTGCCCATTACTTAAATTTGCAAGTACATTAAATATCTTAAGGAACCTGTTGAAAAAGTCCGTCCTTTGACTTTTTCAACAGGTAATGCCGCGCTGGACGCGCTGGAAAACATCCATGTTTTCATGAATCTCTTCAAAACTTTCAGTTTTCAGAGATTCCTTAAGTTATGGAATTCCTGAATTAGCTGAGGGTTCTGCTATCGGAATTCGTTAGAGGGTTATTTTTTAGAGATTTCTTTTAATATTTGACGCGCTATTCTTTTTAAGTAAGCTTACGTATGAAAAGATTTGCGTTGTTATTCATAATTTCAGGCTACTTGCTTGCCGCCGAAGAAATTCTAACAGAACAGCCAGCGGCCAAGCGAGCAAGAATACAGCGACCCGCTTCTGAACTAAACCGTACAACGGCTCTGGTATTTTATGGTTACGGCAAAAAGCTATCTGGGTATGAAGATCCCCTGTATGTCGCTGAAGACAAATCAGATTATTTAAAATCAAATGCACACACCATCGCCGCCGAAGTAACTTTTCAGGTAGCGCACAACTTTACAGGCGATATGCCAATAACGCAGAGTGCCGATCACCTGCGGGTCGGCCTGCAGTTGTCTAGCTGGTTGACACCCCAGGGTAAAAATATCGTCATTCCCGAAACGGGAGCCCCATTGTTTACCGACAGGGTTGAAGCCGAGCTTGCTGCCGAGCGGTTGACCGGCTTGGGATTCTTCATGGGTTTAGGTGGTGAACATTTTCATTTTGATGGCGGCTTGCTGATGACTGTGGATATCCGTTATGAGGAGCAGCGGTTGCGCCGGGTAATCGATGCGGACGGTAACCCGGTCTTAAATCCCGATAACAGTGTGAAAACTGAATATGTGCCGGGTCGCGGTCTTTTTATCTCTGACATATATCTAATACCGACGCTGCAGATACGCTATGGCCGTGAAAAAGACATCCACCTGTATTTTAATATCTTGCGCGGCGTTTACCAGTACACTGCGGATTTCGTGAACCTTACTGTCGCCATTCCCCTGGGTGAAAATTTTCGGCTCGATTCTGGTGTGGGTCTAGCGCCTAGAGCAACTTTATTTTTGCAGCCGGTCATCAGGTATGCTGGTTTTGAATTTGCCTTAAAAGGTGGTTTAATCCTGAATTTCTATGAAGCCGAATTGCCGCGTGTGGCGATTACCGATTCTCTCTATGGACAGATTGCCGTGAATGCGACATTTTGATATACCATTGCCAAAAATCATCTGGTGGCTGGTTTTGTTGTTGCTGCCGGTCGCATCATTTGCGGCACCAGGCAAAGCAGTTGAGCTACGCCACTCGCTGGGTAGCAGTTATCTTATTTACAAAGACCCTCGTTTTGTGAACAGTTTCACTTACGATACAGGTATTTTTTATTTGGGGGGATTTCGCTGGTCGGATAATTTTTCTGACAGAACTCGCTACCATTTGTCGTTGCAACTATTGCGCGAGCCGAGCATTAAACCCGGTATAAACGTTACAGCACGGCAGAGTGGATATACTACGATAAATCCATCCCTGCAGGTTGAGCGTGATTTCGGTATGATTTCTCTAACGTTAGGGTACAGCGCTCTTATTACCGGCCGGCGCATTTCTCGTGAGCGCGATGGAGAACAAATAGAAAAAGTATATATTGAAAATCGACTGTCACAGTCATATCCTGTATTTGCGCTGGATATTCAGGTTGGTGAAGATATAAAAGCTCATTTTGGCTTTTTAGATCAAGACGCGCACTTGCTTTATGGTTTTCTAACCATGGGAATGTTGTTTCGTCTCAAAGAATACTGGCTGGGAACTGCTATTGGTGTACTGAACCATGCCAACTTTTCCGGGGGCCGGCCTGATTTTCTGCGACCGACATCCTCGCTGCTGGTAGTTACTGAACGCCACTTCGAAAATTATTTTGTCAGAATAAGACCGGGGTTGGTTGTCTTTGCCGATAAACAGATGAACGCTGCAGTAATATCGTTTTTCGACCGTCTTTTCATAGAGGTATCTCTCGGTTACCGTTTTTGACGCCAGTACTGCAGCGCGATAATAGTCTTACTGTCTATGATCTTACCATTATCAAGAGCTCGCATGGCTTCTTCAAAAGTCAACTGCATAACGTTTAATTCTTCGTCGGCATCAGGCTGAGCACCCGTAAAGAACAGCTCCCGCGCTTCAAAAAGATATAACTTTTCAGTACACACACTTATGGCAGGATAATAAGACATGATGTATTGCCACTGTCGGGCCTCATAGCCTGTTTCTTCTTTTAATTCCCTTCTGGCGCACTCTTCAATTGTCTCTTGTGAATCACGTTTGCCGGCGGGAATTTCTAACGAGAGGCAGTTACTGCCATAGCGAAATTGTTCCACAAATAAAACCGTTTCGCCTTTTTCGTTAGGTTGAAATGCCAGAATACCGGCCGCTTCAGGATAAAACAGCATGGGGCGCTGGCCATGCTTGGTAGCAATTAAACCAAAAGAAATTTCTTTGCCGCAATATAATAAATTATCATTAGGTTGGATGTTGCGTGCCATCAGTCGTCATCCCGTCGTTCAATCGTATCGCCTGTTTTGAGAACTGCTAAAAAAGCCTCTTGGGGAATTTCCACCGAACCAATCATTTTCATGCGCTTTTTGCCTTCTTTTTGACGTTCGAGTAATTTGCGTTTGCGGGTGATATCCCCCCCATAGCATTTTGCCGTAACATTTTTGCGCAAGGCACTGATGTTTTCGCGAGCAATAATTTTTGAACCAATAGCTGCTTGCAGAGCTATTTGAAATTGGTGTTTGCTGATAAGTTTGCGCAATTGGTTAATTACCTCGCGACCCCGGCGCTCTGCTGACGACTTATGCACAATCATCGACAGGGCATCTACTTTGTTACCATGTACTAAAATATCGACTTTGACAAGATCACTGCGCCGGTAATCGTGCAATTCATAATCTAGTGTGGCATAACCCCGGGTGACTGACTTCAGGCGATCATAAAATTCAAAAATCATCTCACCTAATGGTATTAAATATATTACTTGTACCGTTGTCGGATCTAAATAATTGATAGCACTATTCTCGCCGCGTTTTTCTTGTAGCAATTGTAAAATATTGCCAAGATATTCTGCCGGTGAAATAATGCTTACTTTAACATAAGGCTCTTCTACTTGCTGGATATCGCCTTGGGGATATTCACTGGGATTGTCAATTTCAATAACCTGCCCATTGGTTTTGGTTACCCGGTATTTTACCGAAGGCGCTGTTGTCAGCAGATAGAGACCAAATTCTCGCTCTAAGCGTTCCTGCACAATTTCCATGTGCAACAAGCCAAGATAACCAACCCGAAAACCGAAACCTAACGCTTCACTACTCTCTGGTTCATACACTAAAGCGGGGTCATTCAGAGCTAATTTTTCCATGGCTTCTTTTAATTGTTCATAGTCATCGCCATTTACTGGAAATAACCCAGAGAATACCATGGGCTTTACTTCTTTAATTTTAAAAATAGGTTCACTGGCAGGATTTTCACAAAGGGTAATGGTATCGCCCAGGGCAATTTCAGAGACATTTTTAATTCCTGTTACCAAATAGCCCACCTCACCAGCTTCCAGAGAGTTGAGTGGCTTTAATTTTAGTTGCGAGATACCAAGCTCCGTTATGGAGTGTTCGCTACCACGGCGCATAAAGCGAATGCGGTCGCCTTTTTTTACTGTACCATCAAAAATCCGTACTTTCGCAACTACCCCACGGTAAGAATCAAAATAAGCGTCGAATACCAGGGCCCGTAACGGAGCAGTGGCATCCGCCTTAGGCGCCGGAATAAAATCAATGATTTTCTGCATGAGTTCGGGAACGTTAAGCCCGGTTTTGCCCGAGACAGCCACCGCGTCATTGGGATTTAACCCTAAAGATTCTTCAATTTGTTTGCGGGTTTTTTCAATGTCGGCGGATGGCAAATCAATTTTATTGATAACGGGTAAAATCATGAGGTCAGCTTCTAAAGCTAAATAAAAATTAGCGATGGTCTGTGCTTGCACTCCCTGTGTGGCATCAATGAGCAATAGCACCCCTTCACAGGCAGCTAATGAACGGGAGACTTCATACGTAAAATCAACATGCCCGGGAGTATCAATAAGATTAAATAAATACTCTAAACCGTCATTGCCCCGCCAGAAAAAAGAAGCTGAGTTTGACTTGATGGTAATGCCACGCTCCCGCTCAATATCCATACTATCAAGAATTTGTTCTTTTTGGGTGCGCTCATCAGTAAGGCGGCCAAGCTCGAGCAAGCGGTCTGCCAAGGTACTTTTGCCATGGTCAATATGTGCGATGATTGAAAAGTTGCGGATGCGGGATGCCGGAATATTACCAAAAGCCATTACAGCGTCTCTTTGGGATAGGTAGATGGCCTGTAAAGCCATCCACCATATTGAAATTAGTTAAATAAGCTATCGAGATATTTTTCTAAAGGGCTGCGTGGATAGAGTGTATGAAATTCCGCATTTTTAGGTAAAGGCTTCTGGCGAAATTTAGGATATTCCCGCTCTGCCTTTTCTAAAACTTCATTATGGTAATCATAGAGATCATTGTAATGATGGATATTTTTTAACCGATAGATGGTTAAACAGTTGTTACAGATAATACGACTACGGGGACGCAACACTACCGGTGCCCCACATTCAGGGCAAGTTGCTTTTAAGTGGTTGCGCCAAGATAATAAAAGAAAAATAATAGAAAATGTCATCATGGCGCTCATAAAAATCCAGGCATGAAAATTTTGCTCTGAAGTAAACAGCCAATAAAGCAATCCCGGAATGTGCCCAAAATAGGGAAAGATAATCCAACTTGCTACAATCAATGGCAAATAGAGATAATAGACTGGACTTTTAAAACGCCAGAAAAGCCGGGTGTATTGATTGGCTTTACGTAAATTTGACGCCGGCAAGCCGGTAAACAGTGAGACTAAAAACATTGGCACAAGATTGATAATTAAAAAAAGACTTAAAATGAGCTTGGCCATCATAGATAGAGCATATGGGGTAACTTCCCAGGTGCTCAAGCTGCGCTCCCAATAGGGGAACACAAGTGCCCCCTGGCCTAAAGCCACTTTAAGATCTTGCATACCAATGGTATAGGGAGCCAGCGCCCAAATGCCCGTCTGGGTTATTATTATAAGCATAGCGTAAATGAGTAGATCACGATACCAATTTTTTCTCAGTGGGGTCATAGTACCTCTTTGCGGTTCAAATAACTTTTAGCGTTAAATAATTTGTCAAGTAACTAAATATAGATACGCTGGCAAACGAAATCTGTGTAAGTTTTGCGGTTAGCTCTGTAATCAATGACCCGTTGCCTGCTCACCGGGCATGGTTCCCGGTAGGGAATTCCCCATCTGTAGTTCAGGAATTCCTGAACTAAAGTTAGTTTACCCCCCACAGGGGATTGCTTAGCTGCTTTCTTTCAATAGTAGCTTTGGGTGACCTGTCACCTGCTCACCGGCAATGAAGGGGTACCAGATATTGCCTTCGATATTCTTCTTTTCATCTTATAGAAATTTTAGCACGAGGTATTTATGAAGTTAGGGGATATTGCACATGCCATTGGCTGCACTGTGAAGGGCAATGGTGAACTTGAAATAGCCGGGTTTCGTGATTTAGAGCTGCTTAAAGGCGAGCCCACTCATAATATGTTATATTTTGTTGAGTCTAAAAAATATCTCAACAAACATCCTGAAATAAAAAAAGCGCAGGCGGTGCTTACCACCACCGAGCTATCCGAAAATTTTACTAACGCGCTGGTCTGTGAGCCTAAAGAAGCGCGCTTAAAATTTATTGCTGCCTTAAAATTGTTTGAATTTAGCTACCGCCCTGCTGAGGCGCGGGCTGCTACAAGCTACATCCACCCAAAAGCAAAAATTGCTGACAGTGCTATTATTTACCCGGGAGCGGTCATTTTAGAAGGCGCGGAGATTGGCGAGAACAGTGAGATCCATTCCTGTGCAGTAATTGAACCGTTTGCCAGAATTGGCAGCAACACAGTAATTCATCCTAATACCGTGATTGGCTACCACTGTGTTGTGGGTAACTATTGCCGCATTTTTGGAGCGACAGTGATCGGGGCGGATGGTTTTGGCTTTTATGATCATGGCCCCGAAAGTCGCCATAAAATTCCCCAAATAGGTAATGTCGTAATTGGTGACCATGTAGAGATTGGTTCGGGTTGCACCATTGACCGGGCGACGATTGAGAGTACCCGAATCGGTGACCATACCAAATTAGATGACCAGGTGCATATTGGCCACAACTGCCAAATTGGCCGCTATGTCTATATGGCGGGCTCTGCCGTATTAGCCGGTTCCGTTAAGGTAGAAGATTATGCCATGATTGCGGGGCAGGCCACGATTGCGCAAGGGGTTACTATTCATTCTAAGGCAGTTTTATTGGGGATGTCGGCCACCCAGCGGGACATTGAACCGGGGCAAGTATATTTTGGCGCGGTCCAGTCGATGCCAGTTAAGCAGATGCACCGTGTAACGAGTGTGCTAATGAATTTGCCAGAGTTGGCCGAGCGGGTCGCTGCATTAGAAAAAAAATTGAACAGCGAGTAGGTTTAGGTTATTTTACCCAGTTAGGTTTACGTTTTTCAAAGAAAGCGCTCATACCTTCTTGGCCTTCGGGGCTAACGCGCAGGTCGGCGATCAAGTTTGTGAGGTATTTCTTTTTCTCGCTAAACGTTTCTGCCGTTAAGGCATAGTGGCGGTTGAGCATAAGCTTGATAGAATTGCCAGCCTGGGGGCCGGCGGCTAAAAGGTATTTCAGAATTTGCTGCAGTCGCACTTCGATCTCTGCCGCTGGACCGACTTCGCTGACCAAATTCATTGCCTGTGCCTGTGGGGCAGAAAAAATTTCGCCAGTTAAAAAAAGACGTCGGCCGGCGGTATGGCCTATGCGACTTAACACAACCGGCGATATAACCGCCGGAGCTAAACCCAATTTTACCTCCGAGAAGCAAAATTTAGTATCGTCAGTGGCTAGGGGGATATCACAGGCGGCTAACAGGCCGACGCCCCCCCCATAGACATTGCCATGGGCTAAGCCAATGACAGGCACTTCGCAGGCGAGGATGGTTTCAAATAAGAGAGAGAGCATTTCGGCATCGGCGATATTTTCTTCGCGGCTAAAATTAGCCATGGCTTTCATATAGTTGATATCCGCGCCAGCGCAGAACGAAGGGCCTTCACCGCGCAATACCACGGCTCTAATGCCGAGAGCGAGAAATTTGGTACTGAAAAATTCAGTTAATGCGCGGATTAAATCACGGGATAGGGCGTTATGTTTTTCGGGAAAGTTCATGGAGCAGGTAATGACATCCCCTTCAGTTTTTAAGAGCAGCCAGCGCCTTATGGATTGTTCATCGGCAATTTTCATGATTACATCCTATAAACGGGTTGGTTAAATTCCGGCAATGGGGCCTGCGCTGCGGCGGCAAGACCAATACCTAAAGCCTGTCGGGTATGGCGGGGGTCAAGAACGCCGTCATCCCACAGCCGAGCGGAGCTATACCAGGGGCTGCCATAGGTGTCATATTTAGTGATAATTTCTTCTTTCATTTTAGCTATTTCTTCGGGCAATAGCTCATTACCTTCCGCTTTTAATTGTGCTTCTTTAATCATTGTGAGTACCCCGGCAGCCTGTTCGCCGCCCATGACACTGATGCGGGCATTGGGCCACATAAAGAGCAGGCGGGGTGAATAGGCCCGACCGCACATGCCGTAGTTGCCGGCGCCAAATGAGCCGCCCATGATGACGGTAAATTTCGGAACAGTGGCATTACTGACAGCGGAGACCATTTTAGCGCCGTCTTTGGCAATGCCCCCTTCTTCATACTTTTTGCCGACCATAAAGCCAGTAATATTTTGCAAAAATAGCAAGGGGATATGGCGCTGGCAGCAGAGTTCAATAAAGTGTGCCCCTTTAAGTGCCGATTCGCTAAATAAAATGCCATTGTTGGCCACAATGCCTATTTCATAGCCTTGCAGTTCGGCAAAGGCGGTAACCAGGGTTGAGCCATAGTCTTTTTTAAATTCATAAAATCGGCTGTCATCCACCATGCGGGCGATAATTTCACGGCTATCAAAAGGGATTTTTAAG
>CALHRC010000085.1 GCA_938038265.1 uncultured bacterium | reverse complement strand
TACGTTTTCTTCCCAAAGGCGACACAGGGCGCTATTTTTTACTTGATGGACTCACTTTACCTGCAGGTTCTGCCTTATGAGTACTATTATTGCAGGTTTGCCGGACTGGATCATCACTTCGATGATTCTGCTGGTTTCGATCATTGCCCTGGCCATTATACTGGAGCGCACCTATTTTTTGGTACGAAAACTAAAAATGCTCGATTTACAAGAAGAGCGCCAGTTGCTGACCTATATCCGCGAAAGAAAATTTGACGACGCCATTGCTTTCTGCCGGCTGCACAACCATCCTGCCTACAATGTAGCCCGCGTACTGATTGAATCGCGCGACGGTAAAATTGATCTCAAAAATATTGCCAGTGAAGATCTCATCCGCGAGCTGGCGATTCTCGAGCGTTACTTGCCAGCTTTAGGCACCATTAGCTCGGTAGCTCCCATGTTGGGGTTGCTTGGTACCGTTACCGGTATGATCAAAGCTTTTAGCGGCTTTGCCAATAACCAGGGAACGCAGCTTATCAAAGGTATCGACGAGGCTCTGATCACCACGGCTTTGGGACTCATGGTGGCCATTCCGGCATTGATCATGTACAACTATTTTTCTCGCCGGGTGGCGCTCATTATTGAGGAAGCCAACATCCTTGTAGAAATGGTCATTGCCGAATTAGAGCGCTGAAGAGAAACATGAAAGTTAAACCGAGAGTCACCCTCAAAGCTGGGATTGAACTTGCTCCTTTTGTAGATGTTCTTTTTCTGCTGATTACCTATTTCCTGATCAATACCACACTGGAAAAAAATCCTGCTATAAAAATTGAACTGCCTAAATCAAGCACCGCCCAGGTTGAAACCCAGCGCAACATCGTGATCTTCGTTGCCAAAGATGAAAAGATTTACCTCAACGACCGCATTGTCGCGTTGAAAGATCTGCCGGCTGAACTGAAAAAAATCATCAAAGATAAAGAAAAAGATCATGTGGTAATCAAAGGAGATAGAGGCGCATCATACCAGAGCGTGGTCAGTGTTATGGACTATGTGCACCAGGCAGGTATCACCCATTTCAACCTTGCGACTGAACGCTAATGTCCGCGCGACCGCTTGCCGAAGCCACATCCCGAGCTCTGGCATTGATCTGGGGCTTTAGCTTTCTGCAACTGTTTCGCTATGCTCTAGATTCTCTATACCCCTTCTGGGCAGACAGCGTTTCGCTGACTTTTTTCGGCTATGCCATAGCTTTTCTGGTATGGCTTTCTTTTTGGCGATTTTTCCCTCACCATTTTGATTCTAATACAGGGGGGGGATGGTTCTCTTCCATTGCGGCTTTAGTTAACACCACTGTATTTTTACTCTGCCTCTGGCTTATGGGTAATGCTGGTTTTCTTTTTTCTTTCCCACTTATTTTCAGCGTGATGCTGGCGCTGCAAATGTTCTTGTTTACCTCAGTACTGCCGCGCTTCATGCAGCACCGGGAGCTGATCCTAACTGGTATGCTGCCAGTTGCACTGCTCTCACCCCCCTGGCTCCTTTTTCCCCTATCGCTGCTTCCCGTTGTATTCCCAGCGCGCTGGTTGCCTGAAATAACGATACCGGCTATACGGCATAAAACCCGCTTGCAACCACTGCGACTTGGGCTTGACTTTCTGCGCTTTCTCTTTTTGGCAATGTCGCTCTATGGTATTTTCGATGTACTCAGGGAGCGTTTTTATCCGGTAGCAAGTATTCTCTTTCTGGGTGCTATTTCGCAGCAATTGGTACTGCGGTATCTTAAAAGAAAAGAACATATCAAATTTGGTCTAATCATCTTAGGCCCGCTGCTGGCCATCCTCGGTATTTTATTTGTTTTTATTCCATTTTCTTTTTCTGCAGCCATGGGCTATACCATCCTTTCGGTATGGGAAGCGGTCTATTTTAAGAGAGCGCCTGAAGGTTACCTTAAACGGGAACAATTACTTGCTGGTCTGGTATTACTACTAAGCCTTGCACTGACTTTTATCAGCTATTCCTGGGCCACCATCCTCTGTGGTGCGTTAGTAACCGCAGTGCTAATCAGAATATTATTCTATTTACTGCGTAAATACCGCCAGGCTCTAAGTCTAGTTTTTTTAATGGCAATTTTTTCTTGGGGGATGTCGGTCTATATCCTACATCATTCCCAGGTTACCCGGGATTTCTGGGCACCTGACAAAACTGCTGTTAACGAGCAAGAAGAGGTACCCGATCCTGTAATTCTGTTTTCACCCCTGCCGGGTAAGTCACTGAGTACCAACCTGTACAATTCTGTCGTTTTGGACAACCTGCCTTTCCTGAATGGAAAAACGCTGCAGAGTATTGACATCCCCCCCTTGTTTTTAACGGCTTATCTGTCATGGCAGTCTTTTTTTTACTCCGAAAAAGTGATACTTCTGACCACAGAGCGGCTTGGCCCATACGCCAGCGAACCGGGTTTATCGCACCTTAAAAAGTTCGTCGCGAATTTAAATAATCCTGCCATAAAACTCATAACCCCTTTACCGGCATCGGACACAGACAGAAAGTCTCTGGCAGATTTTGAGCTTTCTGCGGAACAAAAAAATTTTTACCGCAAGATTGTCACGTTTCTTGCAGAACAATATTCTGCCCAGCAAAAGCACCGGCAGGCCTTAACTCTGTATCAATTTGCCCTTACGCGACTGGGGAATGACCCGCTGCTGTTCCGACAGATGGCCGGGGTCTGCGGCAATGCCGGCGATCTCGAATGCCAGATTACTAATCTTGAGAGGTATATATCTCTTGCTAAAGATCCTGTTCTTGATGAAAAATTATTGCTATTAGAGCTATACTACCTGCAGGGCAACTTTGAGGCAGCGCGGCAAATGGCCGAAAGTCTGCTCCGGGAAGACCGCAGCCGCAGCATGATTTACCTAGTCTGGATTTTCAAGACAATGAAAAACGAAACCGACCAATATAAGTGGCAACAATTCTACTACCGGGTCAAAAATTTTCCTGTTGGTGACAACGAAAAAGAAAAACGCGAAAAAGGCTTATTGATAGAAAATATCGAAGAAGCAATCCGGGCCAACCCGCGATTTCATGAAGTATTCCAACAAGAACAGAAACGTCAGGAATTTATTCAATTCCCGGAATAAGGCAACTTACCAGCGGTAACCCTTCGCCCATCACTACCGGTTGTTATCTAATCTCTCGGATACTTTTTCTGATTTCTTGCAGCGCAACTTCAAGCTGCAGATCGAAACTTCCCTGCGCATCAAAATTTATTCCCGACTTGTCGATGCAGTTAAGACCGAAGAGGCCAAATTGCCTCTCAACCTCTTTGCGCAAAAAATAGCGGAACGCCTGCTCGCGCTTTGTTTTAGTCGGCACCGCCTTCTCACGCAGAACATCGGCAAGCTGGTCTATACCACGGCCACTCACTGCACTTGTCATCACGACCGGAATTTCTCCCTGTTCGAGGAACTGCAGACTACTTACTAACTGGTGGTAACTTTGCAGTGCAAGGCGTTCCTCATCGCACTTATTCACTACAAAAATATCAGGAATTTCCATGATGCCCGATTTCAGAAACTGTATTTGATCACCGGCAAAAGGCTGGGTAACCAGAGTTACTGAATCCGCCAGATGCCTAATCTCAATTTCGCTTTGTCCTATGCCCACTGTTTCAATAAAAATATAATCAAAGAAATAGCTCAATAACCTGACAATCGGCCAGGTAGCGCGGCTCAATCCACCCAAGGCTAACCCCGAGGCTTGCGAACGAAAATAAATACGCGCATCGCAAACCGGAAAGCGAGTACGCGTGCGATCGCCGAGAATAGCCCCACCCGAAATATGGCTGCTGGGGTCAATGGCAATTATCGCCACCGCAATATCCCTGCTCTGCCGAATCAAATGCAGGGCCAAGGCCCCAAGCAGAGTAGATTTTCCGGCGCCGGGAGCTCCGGTCCAGCCGATGAGACGCGCTTGTCGCCCTGCCCCCATATGAGCACGTAACCAACTTTCTGTTGCAACGCGCAAGTGAACAGCGGTGGCATCCTGGCGTTCAAACAGAGTCACCAGCCTAGCGAGGCTGTACTTATCCAGCCCTACCGCCTTACGGCACAGCTCGATCACCATCTCCTGATCCATAATCGGGTTTTTAAATTGCTAATACCGTGTCAAAAGATTGCGTAAAGCTTACACTCAACGGAAAGCAGCTTTACGCCCCGTCATAGGCAAACAAGCCATCGTTAATGCAAATTCAGCGGCTAATGATGCTATTGCTCTTTCTATTGCCTTGGGGGGGATGGTTTGCCTCAACAGACGCGCTCAACCAACCAGCAGAGAAAAGTGCCCCAGAAAAAATTTCACTGGGCGAGGACCGCAGTATCCACACACCAGAAGCTGATCTGGAGGACTTACGCCATGATTACAACCAGGATAATAATTTTCGCCTAACGGGTCGTATCCAAACACGCCTGCTTTTTCTGGGTAACCAGCAGCACCCAATTGACCGCACCTTAAGCAACGCTGAACTGCGCAAGCTGCCAGCCGAAGCCAAACCAGCTGGCGACCTGCGCTTTCGCCGCCTGCGGCTGGGTTTCAGCGGTGAAGTCAACCACCGCTGGTTCTATGCCTTGGATATTCGGGTTGAAAATCTGATCAATACCAACCAGTTAACGCCAAATGAAAACGGCGGCGTTACGTTTTCTTATATCGGCTATCGTATTCGCGAGTCCATAAACTATACCATTGGCAGCTTTAATTTGCCTTTCGGGCGGGAATGGCTGACCTCATCGGCGCGCTTGGTCTCTCTCGAACGCAGTGTAGCTGCCAACCAGATTGCCAACAACTTTGATGCCGGCATGATGCTCGATGGCCGGATATTGCAGCGCAAACTCTATTATGCTGCCGGTCTGTTTAGCGGAGCCGGCGGTACTTTATTTGGGCGCAATGCCCACCCGACCCGCTCTCCCATGGGTGCTGCTCGAATCCAGTGGGATCCTCTAGGAGAATACCGCAACGGGTTTGATATCTTTAGTAGCCATCCCATGCTTTCTTTCGGTTCAGCCATCCTTTACCAGCGCAAGAGTCACTATATGGCCCGCCCCTTTCTCGAAGGTGGCGAAGATAATTTAACATCTGTAACTATCGATTCCGCTTTTGTTTGGGGGCTGACAACTGCTGAAGGGGCGGTATTTTACAGCCGCACCGAGCGTTATGAGGCGCAGGGTTGGTATCTGATGCCTTCGGTATTTCTGCAGCGCGAAAGTTTGCAGGTATGGCTCAAATATGAAAGCTGGTTTAACTCCCGGGAAAGAACAATGACAACCGATCTGGGTTTCAACATAGTGCCGCTAACCGCAAATCTATCGCTCACCCGTTACATCGGCATGGGGTTGAACATCTACCACGGATACCAACACAACCTGAAAATCCAGGCCGGCTATTACCTCGGTTTAAACCGCGCATTGGGCAACAATGGCCGCTACCGCGATGCCGGTATTGCTGATGACTGGGGGGCTGTGCAGCTGCAGGTTACTTTTTGAAAAGTGTATTGACGGTATCCGGCGACACTGTTAGGTGCCATTGGATACGGCAGGAAGTAGCAGAACAAGGCACTTTTTCTGGCCATATCCCGTGTTTTTTAGTATGGAAGATGCGCTGCTATATTGCGACCGCTGTGGCTCAGATAAGCTGGTAATCCGTATTCCCCCCGGCGACGACCGAGAACGCCAGGTCTGCACGGCCTGCGGCAAAATCCATTACCGAAACCCCAAGCTGGTGGTTGGTTGCATTGCAATCCATGAGGGGAAAATACTGCTCTGCCGGCGCAATATCGAGCCTCGGCTGGGTTACTGGACCATCCCCTCTGGTTTTATGGAAAATGGCGAGTCGGTTGAAACAGGTGCCGCACGAGAATGCCATGAGGAATCAGGTGCTATTGTCATTGTGCGCCACCTGCATACGGTCTATTCGCTGCCACAGATCCACCAGGTCTATATGATTTTTTTGGCGGATGTCACCAACCCGGAAGGAATTCATATTACCCATGAAAGTTCTGAAGTTGGTTTTTTCACACTTGACGACATCCCCTGGAACAAGCTGGCTTTTGCAGCAGTCGAATTTGCCCTGCGGAAGTACGTTGAAAACCAAACCGAGAAAGTCACCCACCTGGCTTCTCTGCCAGCACACTATAAAAAACTCCTCTCAAACGACTAATGCCGCTGCATGAATATTACGACCTGCAAAAAACCAGCCGACTCTTTGGCAGCGAAAAGGAGTTTTTCCGTTACCTGAAGACTCTGGTGGAAAACAGACATACGGTAACAGAATTTGCCAATAACCCCGGCGATCTGCTGCCCTACCATAGCCACCGTTACGCAGAAACCCTGATCGTATTGAACGGCAATATGAGGGTTATTGTCGAAGAAGAAATTATCGACCTGACTGTCGGTGATATGCTGACGATACACCCGTGGGCCATCCACCTGCTGGCTTTTCCTGCTGGCAAAGCCCGCTATTACCGCTGTTCGCCGAGTAGCTGATTGGCCCACCTGCGGTATTTTTCAGCTTTTTCCCGATCGCCAATCTCCAGCAACATATCTGCCAGCAGGCGGTAGGTTTCCGGTTGGGCAAGACCGGCTTCAATCATACCTTCCAGCAATTCAATGGATTTCTTGGGTTGGTTTGCCCGGTAATAACTAAATACGGCAGGATAGACATACCGGGGTTCCGTTCCCAGCAACCGCCGCAAAGCATTGGCAATCTCAATCTGTTCTTTGAAATTCCCGTTTAATTCATGATAGCGAATCACTGCCAGATAAGGCTCCGGGGCGGCTAAATTACCGAAAAGGTTGGCTTCAAGACATTCCCGTTGCTGCAGGCGATCTTCATAATTACAGACCCGCTGCGTTCTTACCGGGAGCTTTTGCAGTACTCCTAAGGCCTCATTTCGCTTGCCTTCGTCTGCCAGACAAAGGGCAAAAGCAAGCGCCGCCCGCCGGTCTTCAGGATTTCGTTTGTGGTATTCCCTATAATAATAAGATCCTTTAGCATATTGGCGGCGTGTAGCATAATAACCACCCAAAAATAAATAGATAGGACTCTGCTCTCGGTTTAAGTACAGACTGCGCTCATAGAAAGGTACCGCATCAAATTCGCGACCCTGTTGCCGCAGGGCTTCACCGGCAAGAAAAAAAAGTCGGGCCGCTTGTGGTTTTTTGAGATCTTCCGCGCTGCGTAACCAGCGGATAGCCTTTTCAAAGTAGTAAAAAGCATTTTCATAGCGCTGCGCCTGGTAATGTTCTTCTCCCTGGGCAAGAAATCCTTCCCAGGAATAATCGCTGATCCTTTCCTGGGCGCCTGCTATCCCCCCCCAAAGAACCACATAAGCAACGATTATCTTTTTAAAATAAGCCATTACCTAAAAGCGCATCGAGAAGCCCAAATCTAAGGTTAAGGCATGTACTGGTTCCGACGTGCCGGTAATCTCTAACCCAAGACGCTGGCTTAGTACCAAACGCGAGAACACCAGTTGCTTCATATAAAAATGCACTACATGAGAATTAGAACGAAAACCTGGAAAAGCATTACCTTCGAGAGCGGCACCGGTATCTAAGCCAAAATAGCCCTGTCCATTGCCAAAAGCCGCCGGATTCTTATTTGAGAGATCGCGGAAATACAGCCGTTCTGTTAAACTAAAACCAAAGGCGCTGCCGGTATTGAGTGAACCGAACTCCATACCTAGAGAAATATCATAGACGCCAAACCAATGCCCGATGGTTTCTCCGGCAATATTATATTTATACTCCGTCAGGTACATTTCATCAAAGCGCAGGCGCAGAAAAAACTCCCCGGAACGTCCGGGCGCTCCCGGAGTTGCCGATTCAAACAACTGCAGGCGATTGCGCCATTCAAAATCAATGCGGACATGATCGGCACCAATCTGGCGCGGACCTTTTTCGGGGTCGCGAAATAAATACCGGGGATAAACCGCCACTTCAAGCATGCGCTTATCATTGCGGGTGCCTAGCAGCAAGCCAAATTTAGTATCTGTGGTTTGGGCATATTCCCGGTTAGTGATAAAGCTGCTTTGCCCCGGAGCGTAATCGTTTTTCAGGTTAAATTGCGTAAAAAGCAGGCCAAAACCAGTATAAAACGAGCGGAACAGGTATAGATATTCCATCCGCTGCTGGCCAGCCATGAAGCGAGGCGTCAGTATCCCCATATAGGGATTGGCGACATCAAAGCGAAACTCAAAAGTCTCATCTATCGTAAAGCGGGCATACACCCCCGCGGGCACTACCGTCAATCCTGACTGGCGGTGGTAATCAAACGCATCATTGCCTTTGTTATAGGTGACACCGCCAAGCACCCAACTGCCAATCTCATATTCAACACCCCGTTTTTTTTCTGCAGGTGCCTTTTCAGCAGCTGGTGTCTCTTCTCGTGGTGCCTTAGGCAAAGTCAGCAGGCGTTGCTCGGCAGCTTTGCGGTAAGCATCAGGCAACCAGCGGCTTACTTCCTGGTTGCCGGGATCGGTGGCCAGCACCCGTTCGCCATTTTGCACTGCTTCAGCAAATAAACCCATCTCATATTGGATTTTACCCAGATTGGCACGGGTCTGCACCAGGGACGGATTGCGGTCTAACGCTGCGGTATAGGCCTGGTAAGCTTTCTGCCGATCTCCTGCAAGTTCATATATAAAACCCAGATTATGCCAGGAAGTGCTACTCTTGCGGTCATCAATGGCTATTGCTTCCTGAAAGAGAATAATTGCTTCGGCGTATTTGCCTTCATTTGCCAGCTGGATGCCCCTACGGTTCAGTTCTTCAGGGCTCCTGTTCTGTGCCCAACCTGCCGCAGCGGAAGCAAACCATAGTAGAGCCAGAATTATGTTTCTATTTCCACACATAATTTTTTCCCTAATATCGTCATAAAGGTCCGCTGGCAATCGAATTTATTAGTTTAAGCCGGATAAATTTTCAGCCGATAAGCAATATAGCAGCAGACTATGTTACTGTTTTACAGACTGCCCGCTTAGATAAAAACTGCCTCATGAAAACGGGAATCAGCGCAGACCATGGCGGCTTTGAATTAAAAGAAGCTATTCGGCAGGAATTTAAAAACATCGACTGGGTTGATTTCGGAGTACATTCTCCCGAACCGGCAGACTATCCCGATAAAGCTGCCGAACTGTGCCGTGCCATACTGTCAGGCCAATTAGACCGAGGTATTCTCATCTGCGGCACAGGAATTGGTATCTCCATTGCCGCAAACCGATTCCGTGGAATTCGTGCGGCTCTCTGCCATGACGTTTTCACAGCGGAAATGTGCCGCCGCCACAATAACGCCAATGTTCTCGCTCTTGGTGGCCGAGTACTCGATAAAGAAATGGCCTTCCGCATCGTTAGATTGTTTTTTGATACTCCGTTTGACGGAGGACGCCATGAGAAACGTATTGAAAAAATTGATACCGTTACGCAAGGTTGAGGTTGTTATTTTATTCCTGCTGGCCAGTGAAATTTTTCCTGCACTACGCCAGTGGGGGGGGGATGGCGATAGCTTTGATGCGGCTTTTGCCGAATACATAGAAATTGCGCGCCGTGAAAACGGACAGACTTACCTGAAACTCGCCCACAGGGGACATGTTACCCCACCCCAAGAACGCTATGACGAAATTCATTTCTCTTTTGATAAACCGCAAGAAGAGTTGGCAGCGCGCTTTTCAGCTACCCGTCTTTTAGACGCGAAATATAAGACCAAACAGTTCCCGGACTCGGTCGGCCCAGCAGCGTCTTTTGAAAATTCGTCACACCAGCTGCGCTTTACCCTGCCCGAACACATCTTTGCCGCTAGCAAGCGAGGCATTGGCGACTTTTCGATTTTTTTCTTGATCCGACCTTACCAGCTCAAACAGACCATGCCTGTCATGAAAAAAATCGGCATTTTGGAAGGCAGAAAAAACGGCTTTGAGGTAATCATCCGTGAAGGCCGCCAACAGTTTGACTTTCTGGGTTTGTTTTCTAACAGCAAAGGAGAGACGACCGATATATCCATAACCACCCAGGATAGCCTTACGGTAGGGTCTTTCAAAACAATTCTTGTAACCTATGAGGCCGGATTAGCTAAACTATCCCTCTATATGGAGGGCCGAGAACAGATGACGGTATATACTACCGAAAACCGCCAGGCCAATGGCACACGCCTGCTTGGCAGAGCCCATCCGTGGGATAATTCACCGGTTATCATTGGTGGCGGCTATGCCGGAGCCATCGACGAAACTATTTTTCGCAACGGGCTGCTACCAACCGACTATTCACCGGCAAAATTTCCCGGAGAACTGAAATTGGCACCAGTCATGAAACAACAAGCCGGAATCTTTCACAGTCAGGTCTATGACATTGGTTATTCTGCCAGCGAAATTTTCAATGTCAAGTACTCCGCCGAAGAACCTGAAGCCACCCGGGTACGCCTTTTTCTGCGTGCCTCCGATAAGCCTTTCAAGGCAAACACGGATGAATTTCTGCTACCGTTTGAACCGGTACAGAGTGCCAAAAAATTGTCCGGGCGTTTCTACCAGTACAAAGCCGAATTATTCTCTGACCCTACTGGCCTGAAAACCCCTTACTTGCTGAAAGTGCAGCTCGAAACCAAGGAAAACCATCCCCCCCAGGCGCCACGAGGCCTACAGATAGCTTCAGTTACACCAGAAAGTGTCACCCTGAATTTTCTCAGAAACCCCGAACTCGATGTTATCAACGGCGGCCGTTATCATATCTATTACGGTCTGCGCCCGCATGAACCCGCCGGGGTAATCCGCTACCGTAAAGTTACGGTCTCGCCCTTTGGGGTCAACACGGAAACCATCAATGACCGCAACAGCGTCCTTCAAACCGATGACTTACGCCTGAAAAACCGCCTTCAGGTAACGATTACCAATGAGATGATTGCTGACAATTTGCTCTACAGCCGCAATAAGCCCGATCTGCTATTTCCTTACCCGCTACTGCAAAAAGACGTCCCCTATTATTTTTGGGTAACTGCCTGCGATAATGCTTACGCTGAAGCACCCGAATACCGCGACCACGAATCAAAAGCTTCAGCGGCAGTAGCCGCTCGCCCGGAATAATCTAGATAAGAACCATGCGAAAAATCCTCAACTATTGTATGTCGTCAACCGCTTCTTGTAGCGCCTGCTGCGGTATCTATAACCTACGTTTCAGCCAGACCCAGCTTAACGACTGGCTGGCTGAAAATACAAAGCAGTTTTTGTCTCTAAATATAGAGGATGCAAATGCGATTGTTGAATTCCGCCGCCAGCGCGAGGCTGCTTCTCTACCATACCGCTTTCGGGAAGATATCTATGTCTGTCCCTTTACCGGTTATATCGATCCAGAAAAGAAAAGAACTGGTTGCCTGCTACATCCGGTAGGCAGCCCACACCCACAAATTAGAAAATTAGCGCACCCACAGAATTTTTCATTTTATGGTGAAAGTATCTGCCAGACCTATGACTGCCTTTCCAAAGAGCGCCGCCTGGCGGATATACTCCCCCAAACACCAGAATCTGCTCTCTATGGCCGACTGGTCAGCCGCGCCGATATCTTAGGGCTGCTCAGCGAAGCAGCACGCCGGGATGGGCAATTTAGTGTATCTGCGTGGCTCAACGAACACCATACCCAATTAAGTGCCCTACCCTCTACCAGCTTTGAACCCCCCATTGTCCCTGAAAAGAGTGCCAACCCTCTCGCCGATCTCATAGCCCTTCTCGAACAAGGCATTTCAAATTGACAAGCCGGCACCGCTTCAAACTATTGGGGTAGGAGTAACCCCTGACATATGAAGCATTCTATCCTGCTAATTTTTATTTTGCTGCTCTCTACAAGCCTCACTTATCCCATAGACGCACAGGAGCCAAATTTAGCCACCATTCCCGAAACGAGCGTCGCTGAAGCAGAAGTAACCAACCTGGAAGCCATCAATACCTCCCATGTTGAATACACCCCATTCATTACCCCAGATGAAAGGTTCCTGTTTTTTGAATCTAACCGACCCGGGGGGGTTGGCGAAACCGGTGATTTTGACATCTGGTTTTCGCTGAATTCAGCCCCGGAAGGAGCGCCCCCCAATTTCGGGGTACCAGTCAATCCAGGTAAACCGCTGAACAGCGCCAGTTTTGACGGTTTGCCCTCGCTACGGCTGCTGCCAGATGGCCTCTATGAAATCTATTTTACTTCGTTTGCCGGTGAAACCCGCCCCGGCCCTTCAGAGACCAACATCTATTACTCCCGACAGAAACCAGGTGGCGGCTGGGAAGTGCCGGTACCCGTAATGGAAATAAATACTGATTTTCACGACCGTATGCCATCGATTTCTCCTGATGGTAATTTTCTCTTTTTCTCTTCTAACCGGCCTGGAGGATTTGGCAAGGATGACATCTGGGTCAGTGAATATGACCACGTAACCAAAAAATGGGGTAAACCAGTCAACCTCGGAGCCAATATCAATACGGCGGCATCGGAAGTCTCCCCCTCTATCCACTCTGACGGTATTACTTTTTATTTTTCTTCGGACCGGCGCGGCGGGGTTGGCGGCTATGACATTTATTTCTCTCAAATTATCCAGACAATTAAGGGGAAAACCATGCGCAAAGCGCAGAACATTGGCAAACCTTACAATTCACCCCAAGACGATGAATATCCCACTGTGGTGCGCTCAGGCGAATTTCTTTATTTTGCCTCCAATAGAGCCGGTGGTAAAGGTAATTTTGATGTGTATCGGGCACGGGTTCCCTCTTTTGCTAAACCGCAGGTAGTCATCACCCTTAAAGGTCGGGTACATGAAGAAGTCTCTCTCAAAGGTATTGAAGCTAATATTCGCATTGACAGTATTGAAGGGCCACGCAATATTTCAACCGGACTGCCGGATGGGAATTATTCTCTCGATTTTATCAACAAACGCCAATATAAACTGACAGTAACAGCACCCGGCTATGAGCCTCTTGAATATGAGCTTGATCTGCGCAACATTCATCTGCCAACTGTTTTAGCTAAAAATTTTCCCTTAAAAGCTGAGCTATTGCTACCAGATCAATTTTATGTGGATATTTTGTTTCGTGACAGTACTTCAGGCGCCAACCTCAAACCACAGGCAACCTATCGCCTACTGCCAGACAACTTTCAGGAACAAATTTTGCCCATCAAAGGTAATACCGGCGAACTGGTAATTGCTGCTATGGCAGCCCATCGCTCGGTACAAGACTTTGTAGCTTATGTTAAAAATACTCAATTAGAGTTAAAAGCTCAATTAGCGGGCTACCAACCCTATGTCCGCCAAGTTCCCTTAGCTGATATTATCAACATAGAACAACGCCCCATGCCCCGGCGTTTCACTCTGGCAGCCCCGATGGAGCCGGCCCAAACCACACAGAAAGAAACCCCGACGGAAAAATCCAAGCCGGAGAAAGATAAAAAAGAAGGCAAGATTACCGTTGTGTTAGGTGGTGAGGGGGATATTCTTGCTACCGTTTACTTTGAATTAAACATTGGTAACAAGCTAAATGAAGAAGACATGGCTAAACTGCGCAAATTAGCCGAAACAGTAAAACAAACGAAAGCCGCCGGTCTTATTTTACATGGTCACACAGACAGTACAGGAACGAGAGCACGCAATATAGTTCTCTCACGCGAACGCGCTTTGTTTGTCAAAGAAAAGTTGGCTGAAGCCGGATATCCGCGTGAACTAATACAACCAAACTGGCACGCTAATGACCGACCGGCAGTAGCGGAAAAAGACGAAGCCAGCCGTGCTAAAAACCGCCGGGTTGAGATTAAATTAGCTAAATCCCCCCTAAAATCACCACCGGAAGCTACTAAAAAAGAACCAAACACAGAAGAAAATACCATAACACCTAAACCAACGAGCCCCGAGGGAGAATAATGGCTAATTTAGATAATTTTGCCTTAGTCTCCCAACATTTGGTAATGGCAGAACACCTCAATCCTAACCATCATATTTTTGGCGGCCAGCTGTTAGCATGGTTGGATGTCGATGTGTATCTTTTCTGCAGCAATCAATTGCGCCGCCGTAAGATGGTGACAGTTTCTATGAATAATGTCTATTTCAAAGCACCCGCTTACTTAGGGGACATCATCCAAATTTATGCTCGCTTAAAAGATACCCGGCGCAGCTCAGTTACCGCAGCAGGCAAAGCTGTGGCCTATGACCCGGAGAAGCAAACTTACCGTGAAATTATTGAGTGTGAAGTAACCTACGTGGCTGTTGATAACCACAACCGCCCGGTACGTCTTTTTGATACCGATAGCAACTAAAACACTAAAAAGAAACTGCTTTATCAAGGCGTAAGGTTAATTTTTTAAATTCTTGGTTAAGGCTCTGTATTTGTGACTCCCCTAATTGAGCATTTAGTTTACCGGCCTGGTTGTGGGCCGAATAGATAGAGCCCACATAGAAACCAGAAGAAAAAGTAGTAAAAATCCCCGCCTGAACCGGGTTATCCCGGCGAAAGCCATCATAAGCCAAAAAGCCGGTACTGGCCACAATTAAAAAAGAGACCAACGCATTATCCCATTGCCCAAGGTAAGCATGCCCCCCACCGGGAAAAAGCACCGCGAACACAGTAGCCCAGGTTTTACTGACTTCATGCAACCCTGCCCCCTCACGAGAAATTTCTACAGCACGCTCAAAAAAAGCCAGGTGTTCGTGCGGCATGGCAATACGTCGGTATCGGGTAAAGACATCCTGCGCTGCGACAAAATTTTTCTGCTGCACCAAACTCATCCCCTGGTAAATACCATAATCAAACACGTCATCGCCTGAAGACTCTTCGGCCAGCTCACTAAATAACCGGTATGACGAGACAAAATCACCATTTTCGTAATAGGTGAGCGCCAAAAAATTACGGGTAAAAAACAACAGGCGTCGGTCGGATGTAGCTGTTAGAGGAACAAGCACGTCTTTTGCTTGTTCATAGCGACCGCCAGCGTAATACATCCGACCAATTTGCAAATAAATCCAATCGCGTTTTTCATAATTAGGAAAGAAAAAAAGGACTTTTTTATATTCCGAAATGGCTCGGTAAAAATCACCTTCATCAGCTAAATAATCGGCATACTTTAGCCACGGTCGCGGGTCTTGCCCTAAGGGATTCGTCGTCTCAGCGAAAGCGGTTTGGCTTAAAAACAACAGCAACAAAAAAGACTTTTTTATCATATAAATTTAATACCACACGGGGGGATCTATCGGGTGTTCCTGTTGGCCGGGGTGACAGCGAATCAATCGGTCAGTGGTCATCAACAACCCGCGCCAAATACCATATTTTTCTAAAGCCTCTACTCCATAAGCAGAACAAGTCGGTAAATAATGGCAACTCTGGCCATCTATGGGGCTTATATAGCGGCTATAAAATTCAAAAAGCAGATGAGAAAGAGAAGAAGGTATTTCTATCTTTTGAGTTTGTCTTATAGGGCGGCGCAGCTCTGCAGTAACCGGATGTTGGCGAGATACAGACCAGGGCTCTTCGGCATAGAGGGCACAGGTAAAAACAATGAGAATTGCCCTAAGCCCTTGAATGATAGCTGACCACCTCACAAAAATGGTATATCAACAGCTACTGCACCATACAATTCAGAGGAGGTGCGCGAAATATTTTCATAACCTTGGCGCTCGGGCAAAAAGGTCGAATAACGCACAAAGCGACTTTTAGCATGAGGATTGTGCTTCCAAAAGTGGTATTCATAGCCTACAGACACATAAAGGTAGTTAATTATATAGACATCAATTCCTAAATCCAACACATGTTCTTCTGTATTCATTTGGTTATTGCGTGCTAAGCGAGCTAATTGATCTACAAAGGGATAGTAGTAATGGGTACGCATACGTAGTCGTGGATGAAATTGGATATATTGTCGATATACTAAGGCAAAAGTCGTGTTGGTATTATCATCAGCATTTTCTAACATTCTCTCGGGATCTGAATAATCAGAATAGCGAAACAACCGAAAAGAAACTCCCAGAGAAGAATCAAACCAACGAAAGTCTGAGCCAAAATTCATGATGAAATTTAATGGTGTAAAGTGGTAATAGTTATTAAAATACAGCATGGTAACTAAAGCCGCTGACCCGCCATAACGTACCCGGTTGTCCTCATCAATACCATCGTTGTTACCCGCATTATCATTGGCCGCGGGATCATAGGTGAGCACTTTTATGCCATTGACATCCACCGTACCACCTAAATCAACTAAATTGGTTTTACCACCTGCTTGCGAAGAAGTATAGTTATATTTTGTTGGTTTATCTTCCACAAAGGTCTTAAAGCCAAATTCCATATCGGTAAAGATACCACGATTAGAACGGTAGTACATAAAACCGGGGTTATTCCCCTGGTGGTGGAACTTATCACTATCTTTGCCCAACCGCACGGCAATCTCACCACCCGCCATAAACCAACCACCATCTAAAGAATAAACGCGTTCATCTCCCGTAGTGCGGTTTAAGATAGTCGTGTCAAAATTATAAACACCGTAATTCAGCCGCAAAGTAAAAGTGCCTAATGTTTTGTCTCCAGTAACGCTCATTTCTTTTTCTTTGCGGTAGCGTTTCTTGCTGCCTTCGGTTTCACCACCGGCATCACCTTCACTGATTTCTTCAGCGTCATCAAAATTATAACTCTGTCCCGCAAGAGGTAAATAAAACCCAAGAGACAAAAATAAAATAAGTAATTTTTTCTTAGAGTTTCTCATTGTCTAAATACCACCACATTAGAATGAATAATACCCGATGTCTTCTGGTTATCTTTATTGGGGTCAATATAATAGTAACTCATATAGATTACATAGCTACGGATTGTCACCCCCGATAAAGTTCCTAAATTATGCGATCCCGCATAAGAGCCCTTTTTAGCCTGGATATACAGAATGTCTGTATCAAAATTATGGTCTAACGAATTATTCCGTATTGCCTGAAGATCTGCAGCAGTAGGCGCCGAGTTCATCGAAGCCAAAACGGCACCAGCGTTGAGCATAAAAACTTGATCATCAAGCTCGCCTTCAGTTTTGTGAAACACATTGCTCCAGCGAATGAGCCAGGTACCATCTGCCTGCTTTTCCGGTTGGCTTAACACAATCCTAAAGTCCCCATCATCAAAAATACGATCTAAGGGATTGCTATGTTCGGTAATAAGTTCCGTATTATGGCAAGCTGCAAACGTTAGAATAAGTAGGATATAAATTATCTTACGCATCTTACCACTCCGGTCGGGTATTCTCCATAATAAATTCTTGAAAAAAGCTTAACTGGCGTTTGTAGTTAAACTTGCTGAAATAACGTTTGTGCACAGCATCTAATAGCTTGTCAGCCCGCTCGCGATCTTCAAAAGCTTCCCACACTGAATAGGCCCAGGTAGTAAACCCAATGACAAACATGGTTCGCGATGTATCGCGGTGCTGGCGCAATAATTTATATTGCCGTTCGGCTTCAGTGTTGGTAGTCGCAGCCAAATATTTCTCTTTTGTCTTAGGTATCTGCTGCTGGCGGTACCAACCATAGCCAAGGGAACCATAAGTGGTCAGAAAAAAACCAGTGCCCGCAAAATAGCTGCGGTTAAAGACCTGCCCCCAGCCAGAGATCACAATACTGCGGATACAAGCTGCTTCAGCAGTTTTCATAATCTCTTGGGCAAAAAAATCCAGATCAAGAAAGCTCACCGTAACTTCACAGTCAACAATCGCGACATAGTAAGGTGTAAAATCCACATCATGATCATAGCTTACTTTAATGATTTTTTCTTTTTCTATGATTTTCGCATATACTTCACTCGCAACAGAGTCTTGCACAAAGACACCATCTTTGCTTTCGGAAAGAAAGTGCTTGAAACTCGTGGTTGAGCGATCTAATGCCTTTTTGCGCGCATCCACAATAGCATTTTGTAGGGCAATTTCTTTTGAGCGCCCTTTACCAATGCCATCGGTTACCCGCACTTTCTTTTTGGTTGAATAAAATTCTTCTTCAAGTCCCAAGTCCTGGTCGGCCATAAGAGAAAACCAAGGCAAGAGAAAAAGCACAAGGTACAGAGCGGTTTTTAGTAAATGTTTTTTCATAGCTACTCCCATAATCTTGATAGAGGGATTTGGAACAAAATAAAATCCACCTTTACCCCCCGCTCAGTCATTGGTTCATACTTAAATTCGGGGTCAAAACGATAGGCCCGCCTCAGGTTATCGAGACCCTGACGACCAAGGTAACGCGAGGTTGCCGCTTCAGAAACGTTGAAACTCCAGAAGATAATCGCTGGGAACTGAAAATTCCAAAAAGCATCGGATATTTTATCGGGATTATTGCCAGCTTGGTTCATGGCATGGACAAATAAACCGTAAAAACTCCAAAAAGCCACCCCATAGAGCACACTCGTAGTATATTGGTTATTGTAAAGCTGCCCCCAACCCGGAATGGCCATTGAGCGGTAGGTAGCCCCCTGCACTGTTTTTTCATAATCATACATAAAGCGGGGGATATCTAAGTATTCCAGCGTAATTTCCATCTGTAATTCGGTTAAAAGACTACCCGAAGAATGGCGCGAAAATTTATACTTACCTACCTGTAAATCAATCACTTGCAAATGGGCGCTTTTTTGAATCCAGGTTTCCGATAAGACACTGTCTTGCGACTCTGAATAACCCTTTAGTTTTACCTGACCTTGACTTATAGCCCGCTTTACACCATTGTTAATGGCATCATTAAAGGACTCTACGGGATCATTGTTTTGGCTCTCTCCCATTACCTCGCGTAATCTTAACTTAAAAGTATTGGTGTACTCACCAGCAACTAAAGGCAGCGAGGTTATAAGCGGCATAAGCAAAAATAGTAGATTTTTCTTCATGGCTTCACCTCAGTTGCTGTTAATTGGGGCATACATATAACCCACCCGATATTCTTGTTCCCAATTTCCCTGCCCGGGATGGCCAATAAATAAAATGGAACTGGTAACCCCGTAAAATTCTAAACCCACCTGGCCATACATCCCCCAGCGGTCAAATTCAGTATTAGACAGGCGCAGGTTCATACCACCGCCATAATGTAGCTTGAAAAAAAACGGCATATAAGTGCGGATGTACACTCCCGGATACGTCGAAACCACCCAATGTTTGTTGTAGGGATAGACGCCGCCATAACGCTCAGACGAAAAATCTATATCAACATAATAATAGAGGAATTTATGTCCCGTCCACATCCAGCTCATCGGCTGGTGGATAAAAAGCCCCAGACCGCCGCCCATGGAACTTGCCAATTCCACATCACTGCGCCGATCCACCCCTCGGCTATTAAAATTAAGATAGGCCATGGGGATGTATTTAGCTGGATTTCGGTGGAACTCGGTGGGGCGACCTTTGGCAGGTCGCTCAATGATAGCCCCTGGGCTGCGGCAAAAGCTACTAAAGAGCGCTAATAAAATGAGGATGGATAATGTTACTCTCATATTTTGATCCTCATGAACCACTACTCATAAAATCAAAAGAATATTTTAAACCAAACGACAAAGCAGAACCATTGGGAAAAGAATAATCACCAGCATTATTAATTAAGTACCGGTAGTTATAAAAGACCCTGAAATGATCTGACCAAAAAAAATTCATCCCCACTGTCCAGTGGTAAGAATAAGCTTCAGGTAAGAGTGGCATGATGCCACTGCCAATGTAAATTCCCATTTTATCCGTGCGGATAAAATGAAAATACGCAGCAAAGGACATAAACCAAAAACGATAGGCATCCGTTACCTTAGGTGCTTTACGCGGGTCAGGCGGAGGAGCATTCTCATCTTGATTTCGGTTGTCGGCTTCAGTCTCACCGGCAAATAACTTTTGGGCAAAGAAAAACTCCATCTCGGCGTCAAAACGTTTATCTGAGGTAAATAAGCCAAAACCATAGTAGTTAATTTTCTGGGCGTTCATAAATTCAAGTTTAAAGCCATTAAATTCACGCCCTGCTACATAAGTAGGTAGCAAAAAAGCAATAAGTAAGGCTAGTTTAGTAAAATGCGGCAATAGGTTCTTGTTTTCTCTCATATAACTGTCCTAATCATGGGGATAGATCTATATCAAGCAAGGAGGCTACTTGCAAAGCAAAGTCTTGCACCACATCCCGTTGCAATAAGGCAAATCTGTCATAGTCATTATGGCGCTCAGTAATAGCTGAAATTTCTGTGTCTCCCGCTTTATAATAAAGTAGGCGCGCACGCAGATCCGTATTGCGATCATCAATTACCAGCACTGGAAAGACTACCAATTCAATATTATGAAATTTACACAACCGGTTCATGTAGGCTACATCCGATTCGCCTCGTTCCCTTTTGGGCGTCAACTTATAGCGGGTATCAGAAAGCGGGCGTAACTCTTTTTTGCTGAGGATAAACTCCAGAATAGCACCCCTGAGGTTCTTGCCAAAGGTGTTGTTAAATGGCTCGCTGGTCGTGAAATCCTCAACAAAAGGAAAAACTGCCACACCCCGCCGCCGCAACGTAGGTTGGGTCTCTTCCGGAGTGTCGGGAATAACCGGCGGCTCTTTATCTTCTTTGGGCTTGACTATTTTCTTTTGTTCTGCTTTTTTAGCTCTGTTGGGATCCTCTTGGGCAAACAAAATAGCGTCATCAATAATTTCTTCGGGAGAAATTTCGCGAGCAAAACGATATTGGCTTACATAGCGATCGGTAATTGCTAAGGGAATACGCCGGCGCTTGCCATAGCGGTCGGTATAGTCCAGTACGTTCTCAAAACTCTGGTGGAACGCAAAACTGTGGTAAGTACGCGGCGCTTGGGTTGAACCAATCTCATAGACAGAACGACCAGAGTACTCAAAAGACAACTTGGAACTGCCTATCGACTCACCTATCCCTAAACCCCAATATACCCCACGCTGCGCCCCACCTTCAGCCTGGCTCATTACCCCACCTCGCAAAGCTAAAAAATACACCGGCCAAATTTCTGCCCCAGTACGAAACATGGTAGTAAACTCAGGAGAATTCACAATGTCAAAATTTAACATAAAACGATGGCTATAATAAGCGCTAAAACCAACATTATATTCGGGGATATACTCGCGGTAAATTTCATCACCTTTAAGTTTAAACAACGGGTGTAAATTGCGCGCCGCAAAACCTACCGAGACCTTAGGTAAATAGAAAAAAAGCCCTTTGAGATCTGATAGATCATAATAGGCCAATAACCCTAAATCAAAAAATATCCCCCGCTGGGTACGCGGGTAAGGCGCAGTTCCTTCCGGGTATAGGTGGTGGCCATTGCGAAAATCGGCTGCAAAAAACTTTACCGTGCCACCCGCATGAAAGTGACGGTTCACGACCGGTGCCGCATAGCTTAAACCACTGTGGTAACTATATTTATGGCGGTCGGGATGTACCATCAACCCATCTTGTACATCCAAGTTGTCGCGCACTGCCAGCCACTGGCCATAGAGACCTAAGTTGCCATAAGGTAAAGGTGCCGTAACAGCAAGCGAGTTGGCCTGTACACTATTGGACAACGTATGGGAGTTAAATCCCCATTCCCAATACCCCATTAGGGAAAGCCCGGCGGGGTTGTAGCGCAGCGCCGAGAGGTCATCTGCCCGGCCAGTATTGGCCTCCGCCATTCCCTCAGCCCGTACCCCCATGGGGGTCGATAATGCTTGACGACCAGCTAATACCGGCACTGCCACCCCATCGCTATAAGCGCTGGCATGAGCACCCGAAGAAACCAGTATGATTATAAAGGTGACAAAAAATAACAGGGGATGGATGTATTTTCGCATGACAGCT
>CALHRC010000084.1 GCA_938038265.1 uncultured bacterium | reverse complement strand
TCCTGAACAAACATGGCGCAGCTTACATGCAAACCCTTAACCTGTCAGTTATTTTTACCTTTTAGCATTTAGGCGCGCAGAGATAGTGACTTTTAACTTGACAACTGGTAAGCTAATGTAAAAAAAATATATGCGCTTTGTTGTAGCTTTGTTCTTGATCGCCCTTCTGCTCATTGGCTGTGTAACCCAACAACCCACGGTACGCAGCGGTGGTGCCGCCACAGGAACTGTCTATCATGATTTTGATATAGGGATGGACTCTCTTGCCAATGATCTTAAAAAACATCTCATGCTTTCCTTAAAGACAACAGACAAAAAAATTGCTGTGGTCTCTTTAGTCAATGCTGAGGGTAAGCCAGTAGAGCTTGGCCGGGATATTGCCGCAGCGCTGCAGAAGCGACTGTTTGACCCAACAAAATACCGCTTGTTGGAACGCGAACGCATCGACAGTCTCTTAAAAGAAGTTGAATTCTCGCAGAGCGGTATGGTTCAAGAAAAAGACACTGCCCTGCTCGGCGCCGATGTGCTGTTAGTTGGCAACATCTCAGAGCAGAGCAACCGCTATGTAGTCTATTGCCGGATGGTCGATCTCACCAGCGGCGAAATTCTTGCGGTTGCTGAGCTACAGCTCTATGCCCGGCCGTCAGTGACGCAACGCTACCGTAAGCCGCTGTAAAACTCTGCTAAAAAAACTAAAACCCCGAAACTTACCTCAAGTACGCAGTTGGATAGTAAACTCTTTCTGGATACCATGCCGGCGGCTGTAGGAGAGACCATACAATAGATCCCCCTCCTGGATCACAAAAGTACGCGACTCTATCCAGTCACCGGTATTGATGACATATAACTCTTCACTCGCCATAAACTGGTGGGTGTGGCCCGAAACCAGTAGGCGATCCCCCTGCTTTACCCGATTACTCAAAATAGAGTAGTATTTCAACACTTGCTCGGGAGTTTCATTGCGGTCAAAATTAAAGTGCCGCCGGTAGAAATTCTCGGCGGTTTTGAAAAAACGAGGGAAAAACAAGGCGAAGGAATAAACAATCTTTACCAGAAAGATATTCAGAAACCAGAAGAATTTACCGTACTGTCCCTGGTGGCCGTGCGCAACAACAATCTGACCATCTTCATAGATTTCCATAGTTTCCCAGCCACGGGTATCGAGGTAGCTTTCGATGCGTGCCGGTAAAGTAAGGCTGTAGTTCACCGAATCATGATTGCCAATAATATAGATTTTCTCACCCCGCCGGGAGACAAGGGCATCTAAACGATCAAAAAGTTTGTTAAAACGTTTTTTCCCTTTTTTATGACGAAACCGACGGTTGGCACTGAAATACCAGTTTTCCAGAATATCACCTGCCAAAATAAGACGCTCAAAACGAATTTCTTTCTTTCTGAGATAATCGAGCAGTGCAAACAAATCTTTATGGCTATGCTCCTTGATTTTTTTGTCAAGCAGATAGTGTACATCTGACAAGATCAACGAACGATAAGTCTTGCCAGCCTTAATTTTCATACCGGCGTTTTTTCAGTTAAGACCATCCCGGCAAGAATATTTAGTTCATTGCTAAAATAATTTCACAAGTTTGACATACCGGTAGGCTTTTTCTGCCTTTTCTGGAGCTGCAATAATTTGCTCTCAAGGTTTGAGGAACGAAAGATGGTTATCTGCTCCTCTTTATGTTCCACGTTGGGATCTTTAAGAAAGGGCTCAATGCTACTGTCAGGCAGGTTGGCCATACCGACCATTTGCTTTAACTCAGAGAGGCCAAAAGGCAGCACAATATCGTTTTTATTGGGAACCTTAAGAAAAATGCAGTCGCGCTCTATAAGCAGTAGTAGGTATAAATAAATGCGGATCACCGGGTCTTGTTCTGCCATCACAGCCACCCGACGGTGGCCAAACCAGATACGGCGGGCGATACTCTCAAAGATCTTCTGTAAAATTTTTTCGCCTAAATCTTCCGAAAAAGTGCGCGCCGTCAGCCGCAATACTTCAGCATCACTATACGCTGTAGCCGACGCCAGTCGGGTCTGATCTTCAAGTAAGGCCATCTCGCCAAAAATCTCCCCGGGTTGCAGGATGGCAAGCAGCAGCTCGTCATTTTGCACAAGCCGCGAAATGCTGATCTTACCTGATTTAATGACATAAAAATAGTCATTGGGTTCATCTTCTAGAAACAGAATTTCTCCGGCCTTGAGAGAAATATTTTTGTCTGCCCTCTGGGGTAGTCGATAAGAAGGATCGATTTTCTTAAGCTGCTCTCTGGCCTGAAGGATAAAAGATTCACTCATCGAACCCGAACGCCCGGCACCCCATTCTAAAAATTTTGCCAAAGCGTATTTAGCCTTTTCAGTCTGCCCACTAGTTAAATAATGCTCGGCATTCATAACGAGCTTTTCCGGCCGGCCATCCCACTCATTGCCTGGGGCATGGGGGGTAAGACTACGATCTAAGGCACGCAATTCGGCAGAATAACTGCGGATCATCTTAATGCAGACATCGCGGTGCTGGCGCAAATAACGCCCTAAGGCTGAGACCGGCACCCGAATTACCACGGAATCGCGCTCGGCAATGATAGTGCCCAGAAATTCAGTACCGGTCAATCCAGACACCAGCCCCAAGGTCTCACCGGGGTCAAAAATACTGATTTGGATATCATCTAATTTATGATCACTGTGTACGTACAGCTTACCGCTTTTTACAATAAAGAAATACCCCGGGTTCGGCGTTCCCTGGATAATCACTGTTGCACCCTTTCGGTATTTGAACAGACGGATATCCTGAGCCATCCCTTACCAATATCGGCAATCTGCAGTCAAAAACATGATTTTAATTGATCCCCTGTTTAGCTGATCAACAGTCGCATATGAACTACTCTGCTTGCTTTCGCAGCCTTGCCCGCCCCGAACTTACTTTTTCCTTAGATCAGGTGATCTACCGCTGCCCCGAGAGCGGCTCGCTGCTTGAAGTCAGCCATGACATGCAAGCGCTGAAACAGCGCAGCAGCAGTGAGTGGCGCAAGCTCTTTGATGAGCGCTACCGTAGCATTAAATTTCCCGATAATTCTGGTGTCTGGAGCAAGCGGGAATGGGTTTTACCCCAAGTGCGTGCAGAAAATATCGTTTCGTTAGGTGAAGGGTATTCCCAGCTTTTTGTCTCAGAAAAACTCAATAAACTCTTTGGGCAAAGAGAACTTTATGTAAAACTCTGCGGCAACAGCCATACCGGTTCGTTCAAAGATTTAGGGATGACAGTTTTAGTAAGCCAAGTAAAACAGATGATAGCGGATGGTTCTCCCATCAAAGCCGTGGCCTGTGCCTCGACGGGCGATACCTCCGCCGCACTAGCGGCTTATACCGCCCATGCCAACATCCCCAGTGTAATCTTACTGCCACACAATAAGATTTCTCTAGCACAGCTCATCCAGCCGGTGTCCAATGGAGCGCTGGTCTTAGCGCTTGA
>CALHRC010000083.1 GCA_938038265.1 uncultured bacterium | reverse complement strand
GGTTGACGGCAACGCGGTCCTAAGCTCCCACAAGTATTTATACAGTGTATAATATAGCAGAAAAGATTGACGGCAACGCGGTCTTAAGTTCCCGCGAGGTTTATACAGTGTATAATATAGCAGAAAAGATTGACGGCAGGGCGCTATATACCTGAACCTGCTCTGGCGGCAGTTTGACCCCACTAACGGCAAGGTGGTTAACTCATATTGCCGACCTTCGCCGCCCGGGGATGCGACTTAAGTTATGTCTCGCCTTTGAAGGGCGGCGGTACCCATGACAGGAAAGTTGCAGTTGACGTCCCCAAAGAGCTTGGTTAAGTCTGTCGGTGTGCAGCGTTTGTCTGAAGTAGCAGTAGTTCTGTTTCCCTTGCTGGCAACGTTATGCAGTCTGCTGGCTTTATCTGAACCTGTATGGTTTACCTGGCTGGCAGGGCAGGGGATTACTTTTGCATTAGGCGGTATTATGCTGGCCATGGGCCTGTCGCTGACCAGCGAAGATTTTATCCGAATACGCCAACGCCCTGGCAGTGTCTTGCTCGGGCTCTTATTGCAATTTACCGTGATGCCAACACTGGGATATGTTATCAGTAAAATATTTTCTTTACCAGCGTCACTGGCAGCAGGTCTGGTTCTGGTCTCTGCTTGCCCGGGTGGTACCGCCTCCAATGTCATAACTTTTTTAGCCCGGGGGGATGTCGCACTGTCGGTCACCATGACTTCATTTTCTACCATTTTTTCCGTAGTCTTAACACCGCTGTTGGCAAGTTGGCTTATTGGCAATACTGTGGCCGTTAATGGCTGGGCGCTGTTCTATGATACTGTATGGGTGGTGGTTTTGCCCGTAACGGCAGGCTATCTGCTGCGCCGAACCATCCCCCAAATAACACAAAGCATTTTACCGGCTATGCCTTTAGTCGCTGTTCTACTCATCACTTTGATTGTAGCGTCGGTTATTGGCCGCAATCGTTCGGCCATTTTGTCAGGCAGCCCGTCGCTGTTTGTGAGTGTCTTTCTGCTGCACAGTGGTGGTTTTCTGTTGGGGGGATGGCTCTCTCGTATCGCTATCCGTACTCTACAGGAAAGTCGTACTATTTCTATTGAAGTGGGGATGCAAAACTCTGGCCTTGGGGTGGTTTTGGCACAAAACAATTTTGCCGACCCGCTCACCGCGCTGCCCGCTGCCCTGTCAAGCCTGACCCATAGCATTATTGGCAGCCTGCTCGCTGCAGTATGGCGCCTGCAATCTGCGAACCACCCAACCAATCCCTTTCGGGTAGGCTAAACGACCGCCACCCCACCTACATTTTGTTGTTAGAATTCTAAGAACAGCTGGAAAATTCCCCACTTAAGAAAACCATCCCCCCTAAGCGACATAATATAGCCTTTTAGTAACTAACAACCTTGGGGCTGCCACCATTTTTTCTGGGCTTACAATAAGCGTTGGGCCAAGCAGCCATCCCACATCTTTAGCATAGTTGGCGGTAGAAACTTATTTAAAGTAGATAAAAAAAATTGACACCTGCGTCATGTTTTTTACATAGTATATTGCGGTGCACCAAAACGGTGCTCTTTAAGGAGAGGGTATGAGTGTTGAAAGTTATGATTTAGATGATTTAAATGAATTTCGCAAGGTGCAAAAACTTGCGTATGATGCCGCTCTTGAGACTGCCCAACAGTTGCGGGTAGGCATGAGTGAAAAAGAGACGGTGCAACTCTTTGAAAATATCTTAAGCCGCATGGGGGCCAAAGCATATTTTCACGCTCCCTTTGCTTGGTTTGGGGATCGTACTCGCTTTGTTGGCTTTAAGCGGCCATTAGATTTTAATTTATTAAATGGCTTACCTCACTTTGGTAATGAATTTCAACCTTCTAACCGGCGTTTACAAAAAGGGATGGCAGTAATTTTGGATGTAGCCCCCATATTAAATGGCTATTCAGCTGATATTGGCTATGCTTTTGCTTTTGGTGAGCATCCGGCAGTGGATAAGGCGCGTTATGATTTGAAAGAATTTCGCACCTTGATTTTGGAAGAAGTCTTAAAAGAAAAATCTATCAGTGAAATTTATGAATCGGTAAATCGCTTAATTCGTGAGTTAGGTTATGAAAACTGCCATGCCCTTTACCCCGCGGGAGTATTGGGTCATAAAGTAGGTAAAATTCCTTTAGCCAATCTGCCATCCCCCCGTATCCAGGGATTCCAGCTGCAGACCTTGGGTTATTTGCTCGCCCAAGAAATTAAAAACCTGATTCGACTGCCCGGCAACCAATCACCCCTGTGGAATGAGGTTACCACCGGCCGCCTTGAAGAAGGCCTGTGGGCAGTGGAGCCCCATATTGGCCGCGATGACTTTGGCGTCAAATGGGAAGAGATCTTAGTGGTTACCTCAAATAATGCGTATTGGCTTGACGATGATTTGCCCCATGTGCGCTTTTGGAATGAATACCAGGGCGGCCGTAAAACCGCGGAGAAAACAAAATCCCCCGCAAAAAAAGAAAAATTAAGCGCAGCAGCCCGGGGACTTACTGCCCAACCAGCACTATAACGAACGTTACAAAAATTTTTAATAGAATTCTGCAAGGAGCAAACTTATGAGCGCAGCGCGTCAACAGACAGAAATTAAAGCCCGCCGGGTCAGCTTTGATTTCTCGGGGCAAATCCCCAAGCATTGGTTAGGGGGTAAACCCTTTCTTACCCACATGGCCAATTCGTTTACGCTGGTCTTTCCCGGCGGCGAGAAATTCTTTATTCGCTCAATCAAACCCTTTCTGCAGGATATCCAAGACGAGCGTATTCTCAAAGATGCCCAAGGATTTATTGGCCAAGAGATGACCCATGCTATGCAGCATGAAAAGTTTTTTGACAAATTTAAACAGCAAGGTTATGAGGTGGATGGTTTTCTCAAAATTTTCCATGCCCTGGCGTTTGATCTTTTAGAGCCGAGAATAAGCCCTAAACTGCGCTTAGCTATCACGGCTGGCTTGGAACACTATACCGCCTTGTTAGCCGAAGTAGGCATTACTTCCAAAGTACTCGACAGCGCCCACCCCGAAATGGCCCGCTTGTTTTACTGGCACGCGGCTGAAGAAATGGAACACAAAGCCGTTGCCTATGAAGTGTTACAAGCGGTGGATGACAGCTACCTGCTGCGCCTTGTAGGCATGTGGCTGGCCTCACTCTTTTTGTTTGTTTTTTCCAGTATGGGCATAATAACTCTCTTATGGCAGGATGGCAAACTATTGGATATTAACGTAGCCGAAGAAGTGTGGGATCTTAACCTGGGAGAAAAAGCTTTACTGCCCAAGGCAGCTAAAATATTTTTCGAGTATTTTAAACCCGATTTTCACCCCGCTGCTCATGATACCACGGCTATTGCCCAGCAGGGGTTGGCAGCGGCGGGCTACCAGTAAAGCAGAACGACATTAGTTATGAGGTAAGCTATGGCAGAAAAAATGATTCCGACAACCGATGGCAAACTCCATGTCTATTACAGCGAGCCGCCCCAAAAAGGCGCCGATTGGATATTCTTTCTGCATGGCTATCCCGATTCGCACCAAACTTTTAGTTACCAAATAGAACACTTAAAAAATCGCTATGGCATTATCGCCATGGATATGCCGGGAGTCGCCGAAAGTGAACCGCCCCAAAGCCGCGCCGGCTATCACATTGAAAACCTACTGCCCCGTTTAAACCAGGTCATGGATGATATTGCCGGCAACAAAACCCCCCTACATTTAGTGGGGCATGACTGGGGGGCTATTATTTTGTGGGTGTTTATTTGCCACCCCCTCTATGCTAAGCGGGTGAAATCTTATACCGCTATTAGCGGCCCCCACCCCGCCATGGCTCGCAAGAATCTAATCGACAAACTGTCTTCGCTGGAACCGGCTAAAATGAATGAAGCCATCCGACAGGCCTTAATGTCAACCTATATCTTCTTTTTTCAAACACCCTTTGTCCCTGAATTTGTCTGGCGGGCAGCCCCCTCTTTTGTCTGGAAAAATACCATGCGGCGCGGCGGGGTGCCCTCTTATGACCCTATCTATGAGCTGTCGGATCACGAAATCTTAGCGCAAGTTATCCATCCCATTAACCTTTACCGCGAGTTAGTGCAAGGCATGCCCATTGACCTGCCCGAACGCATTGAAATTCCCGTTCAGGTAATCATCCCCAACCACGATTTTGCCATTAGCCCGCAAATCTATGATAACCTAACCGACTATGTCAGCTACCTCACAGTACAAAGCCTCGAAGCTAACCACTGGGTGCACCGCGAGCGCCCCGATGCCGTCAATCGCTTTTTAGACGAGTTTCTGGCAAAACACAGTTGATGGCCACTTAAAAAACAACCCTATCGAGGGGGATGGTAACGCCCATAGCATAAAGCAGAAACATGGAAAATACAAACATGGCATAGATTAGCACAACATATAGAGCATTCCACGGTGGCATGAGGACTTCTTTCTTGCCCAAGTGTTTTTCTTTGGTGTAAGCGATGTATTTGCGCAGAAAAATGTAATCTGCTGCAATAGCGATGACGAGCCCGCCAAATACATCCGCCAAATAATGCTGCTTTAATGTCAGGGTCGAAATAGAAATTAACAGGGCAACCAGAAGGGCTGATAAGCCAATTCTTTTAGAAAAATGTAATACCGCAAAAGAAGCCATAAAGGCGTTACTGACATGCATGCTGGGAAAACAGTTTAGCGGCCGATCAATCAAGTAGTTGAGCGCGACTCCCCACTGCAAAAATTTACTTTGGTCAATGCCATTGGGGCGGTTCATCTTTACCGGAAAAAGTACAAAAATAGTCACCGAAACAGCGGCAATAAACAAAAAAGCTTTGGCCACCTGCAGAAAAAAGTCAAAATCGCGAATCACAAAAACCGGCAGAAACAAAAACACATAGACCCAAGCATAGATGACCACGGTTTCCGGTATAAAAGGGAAGATATGGTCGATGCTGGTATTGAGCGTTATCGCCCGCTCCATGCTGGTATAGTAGTTAGCAAGCATATACGCCGGAAAGGCCAGCAGAAAAACGACAAAACCAACAATAGAATTTCTCACTACAGGCGGATAGTTTTCCAGGGTATCCCGGTTCAGGGTGGTCAACAGTCTCATGCAAAAATCCTCGCTGTGGGCTTGCATTGCCCGGTTCTTTCTTTATTTTATATTTTTTCAAGAGAAGCCGAAAGGGCAAGTTTCGCTTTCTTTAAGTAACGCAAAAACCCCAGCTTGACGCAAGTGTCAAGATATTTTGGGGGTTCGAGTACGGGGGAACTCCCCATCTGTTCTTAGAATTCCTAAACTAAAATGGAGGTGAGCTGCTGCCCGCTAATTTGCCTTCAGCCATAGGGATGGCTTAGGTGCCGGCCAACCAAAAAAATGGTTGTTTTTTTGTATTTTATGTACATTATATATAATTGCAAAAACTATAGCTAACTCCCGGGCAAATCTGAGCTCCTTGCTGAAGTAGGTTCAGGCCGGGGCACCATCGTAGTTCTCGATCAGAGTACCCCTTCTGGTACTTGAGCCCAAAACCCGCGAAGCAAAAAGTTACCTGAAAGATGACCGGGAAAAACTAGTCTGCTGTGTGACTGAACTCGAGGCAACCTCTGCCATACACGGCGCTTGTGTTCGGGTGAAATAAACTTCGGTCACTTTCGGGCGGCAAAAACCCGCCTGAAAAGGCTCGCTGTCTCATAGGGCCAGATATTACTTACCAATAAACTACTGCCATTGGCCGCCCGGCTGTTACCTCCCACCCCCTGAGAACGGCCGATGCGCCGCACCCATTGCCGGTAAAAATGACCCTTCCCAAGTGAGTTCTAGCTATAATAACAAACTTAACGAAGCGGCCGAACTTGAAAGCCTGAACGTGTTGTTCCACAATTAAAAAAAAATTAAAACCCGCCGATAGTATAGCATGCCTCGGGGATGGCTAAAGTTAAGCTGTGCTGCCCTAGTGTTATTCATACCAATCGCCCTCTTGGGTAGTTCAGGAATTCCTGAACTAAAAAAATTAGAATACTCAGAACCCGAACTCAAACAGTTGCGCGCCGAAGTGCATGCCAACCTCGAAAAGCTGCGCCAAGGTTCGGATGTCTCCATCCGCTGGCGTAC
>CALHRC010000082.1 GCA_938038265.1 uncultured bacterium | reverse complement strand
TGGCCACGGCATTATCGGGCATATTGCTGACATAAGGTAACATGCCCGGACGCGGCAGCGTAAAATAAAAGATCCCCCCTAAATCAGCGGCAACACCTAAAGCGCGGTAGTCACCTAATTGTGACTGCCACACTTTGAGTGTGCTACCTGTAACAAAAAAATGTTCTCGCCCTGAAAAGCGGTAGCTAAACCCCAATCCACCAGAAAAAAAACCTACTTGTTGCAAACCAATTTGGTCGCCTAAATCATCGAGAATGCGCACCGCATCGGAATTGACAATTTGGGCATAGGCGCCAAAATCAAACCCAGAGAGAGAAAAACGCCCTAATAAAAGGTTATTGCGAAATTCATTAAAGAAAAAAGGTCGGGTGGCAAAATAGCCCGAATAAGGCACCACTGTTGGCGTTAATTCTGCTTGTGAGAGCAATGCGGGGTTGGTAAGCATGCCTTCAGTGCGGCCGGGAGAAGCGCCCCCCGCACCTGAAAGCGCAATGTCGAGGGGGGCTGCGTCCAGGGTCAGATAAGTCAGGGAGGATGTATTGCTTTGCGCAGCCAAGGCACCAAAACGTGAGCTTGCTGCGAAAGCTAAGAAACAGCAAAAAGAGTAGTACGCTAAAGGTATATTTTTAAATCTGTTCACAATAGCTCTACCATTATTTAAGACGAGCAAATGATGTATTCTATATTCGCTTTTCTGCTCAAAATATGGTTTTTTTGTATGATTATCGGCCTGCAGGGTGTATTTGCTGAAACAGCCCAGCGAATTCCCTGGCCGGTAAGCTCAGAATACAGCGAACTTTCGCCGACCGTCAATATTGAAGGTACAATACTCATCTTTGCCTCGAACCGACCAGGGGGGCGTGGCAGTTTTGACCTCTATGAATCCAGATGGTTGGATGGCAAATGGCAGACCCCGCAAGCTCTCGAAAATATCAATACCCAATTTTTTGAGGGCTACCCTTCGCTAAGTCCTGATGGCAATACGCTGTATTTTTCAAGCAACCGGCACCGGCAAGACCCGCGCTCTAAAGATTTAGATATCTATGTCGCGCACCGCAACAACCAAGGTGTTTTTATGCCGGCCCAACCTATGAGTTTGCTCAATAGTCCCTATTTTGACGCGGGAGTTACTTTAAGCGCCGATGGCAAAGAGCTTTACTTTGCCTCTAATCGCCCCGGTGGTAAAGGAAAGGCAGATATCTATCTTTCCCTACTCGAAAATGGCAAACGACAGAGCCCCAAGCTGGCACCTGGCAATATCAATACCGATGCCGATGAACTCAATCCCCAACTATTAGCAGCTGGCGACCGCTTGTTTTATAGCTCGGACCGCAGAGGGGGGGCCGGCGGTTATGACATTTACGTTTCAGCCAGAGAACGGGTAACCGCCGCCTGGCAGCCAGGCGTCAATCTTGGCTCTCCGTGGAATAACCAGCAGAACCAACTGTATTTTTTTCTCTCAGAAAATTCCGAACAGCTGTTTCTTTCGCAGGGTAACATTGACGAAGAAAATATTTTCTTGTTTAATGCCAGCCGACTTGGGCTGCTGCCCATTCTTACCCTCAAAGGGCGTATTATAGAAGAGACAGACAAACGGAAGTTTATCCAGACTCCTGTCATAGTAAAAAATTTAACACCAGCAATACACAAAATTAGCAGTTTCAGGTTCCCTGAAGTAACGGAATATCGCAGCGATGATGAAGGCTATTTTCAATTGTATATTCCCTGGGGTGACAAATATATTTTGATGGTAGATGTTCCCGGTTATACCCCCTATCGGCAGGTATATGATTTAACTGGCAAACCCGAACAACTATTGCGGGAGATCACCATCAAGATGACAGTGCTTAAAGCAGTGAAAAGCGAACCGGCCATGTTTCGCGAAAATGACGCTACCATAACCGAAGAACTCTTGACACAACTCGACCAATTAGCTGCGGATTTGAAACAGAGCCAGAGCGTTATCTATCTCTTTGGCTATGTCGATTTCAGAGAAAGCCGTAACAAACAAAACCGTGGGCTGGGCTTCAGGCGGGCAGAAGCGGTGCGCAACCACCTCATTAGCCGCGGTCTGCCACCCGACCAAGTAAGAATCAGCGGTCAGGGAATTGCCGGCAGCGCCCAGAGCGTCTTTAATGAAAAAAAACTGGCACGAGGTCGTATTGTAACCATCCGTACTGTTGAAACTACTCGCCGGTAAGCCCCTGTGCGGTATTTACCTAAGCAAAACATAAGCCGATAATAGTAATGCTCCCATGATGAAAAAAGCCATCCCCCCTCTGGCCTTATGGTTGATCAGCGGCTTATTGGGCATTTCTGCGGTTACTGTAGAATACAAGCCTGTCGGCAGCGAACCAGCCTTCAGTGTGGATATACCTGAAGGGTGGGAAAGGTTCATCCATACTGAAGGTAAACATGGCCAGGTGTTATTTTACAACTCCCGTAATGACAAGAACACCTATATCGAGATCAGGTCAATCGCCCTTGACAGCGAGACGACTACCCGCGAACTGATGCACCAGCTCACAGCCCGCCTGTCGCTGCGCTTTTACTTTGTCGAACTGCAAAAAGAAGAGCCGGCGCCATTTCGTCCAGACATTCACATGGCCCGCTGGAAAATCAGCGATGACAACAAGACATTTTTGGCCACGACAGCCGTGACCCACCAAGGGAAAAAAGCGCTCATGTTGATTGCGATAGCGCCGATGGCTAATTTCCGCAAACAGTCAATTTTTTTTGATAATGCCATTTTATCTCTGAAATTTACTGAAGGCAAAAAACAAGAATGAAAAATTTATTTTTCATTTTCGTTTTCAGTTTTGTTGGCTCGCTTCTAACGCATGCGAAGCCCAACCGCCCAGATGCCCTGCTGCCGGTTGTCAGTGATCCCGATATTGAAGAATTAGCTCGTGAAATTGCCGCCGTGTTTGAACAAGGATCTTGCGCGCACGTAATTGGCAGTCGGCTGGGCTATCCGGTAATTTCAGTGGCCTGTGACACTGCCTATAGAGAGCAGGATCGCACCGCTATTCTCGATCGGGTTTTTCGCCGTGGAGCGCGGCTTGACAGAGAAGAGACATCCTTTGCGCGTTATAACGGCAGCTACCTATATTCTTTCACTTATCGTACGATTGCAGAAACCAGACGGCTTTTTGTAAAATTACATTTCAGAAATTCTTTTTATCTCTATAAAAATCCTCTCAATACTGGTCGGGTCGCCATTTTGATCGACGAGCTGGACGATGTCAGTGATTTAGTGCGCTGGCAGTCGCTGGGCCTGAAACTCTCATACGCGGTCATACCATTCAAGGAAGATTCAGCCGAACTGGCAGCCCGAATCCGCGAATACCGCCAAGGGCTGTGGCTCTCTTTGTCGCTGAACCCTCTTGAAATGTCTGGGGATATTGCGGGCACCCTCAAGGTATCGGACGTTCTGGAACAAGGTGTCCTGCCCCAGTATATCAAGAGTTCACTTGACGCCTTGGGACCCACCGATGGTGTGAGTGATCGGAACAGCCGGGAATTTTTTGCGAATCTGGCTGCGCTGCGTGCCTTATTTGCCGAACTAAAACAAAGCGGTATCGACTCATTTTTTGACACGGCACGTAATCCCGGCATCACTGCCTTAGAGACCGCCCGTATCATGTCTTTAAAAGCCAACCGCGCCGACTTTGTGCTAAAAAACTGCGGCAGCCGCCTGGATCTTGCCGCGCGCCTGCACCGTCTAACAAAAGACAAACCGGCCTTAAGCGTGCTGGTACACTCCAAAGACAAAGCTTGCTATGCCGCACTTAAGCGCAGCAAAAAAAACCTTAGCCGTAACAATTTGGAGTTAATCTCTGTGAAAGATTTACCCTGAAAAAGAAGTAATCACCCAAACAACCCACCGAAGGATAACGAATAGTCGCCCGCTGTGGGCTTGTTAGTTACCAAAAAGCCCCGGGGGATGGTTTTGTGTTGGGGAATTCCCCATCATAGTTCAGGAATTCCTGAACAAGAATGGAGCAGGTGCCTGCCACGCCACTGCTATTAAGTGAGCCCCCTCGGTAGGGATTCGTCAGGTGCTTAGAAAAATAACTATTGATTATTTTCTTGACTGTCTAAAGGTTGATAAAAAGAGAGAGTATCCTATGTCCGCAAATGAGAGGATTGAAACAAAATTTGAGATAGCAACAAAAAAGAAACGGCTGGCTGGGCTTATTCTTGGCTTGCTTTTGTTTCTAATTGGTTCCTGGGGGTCGCTGGCGAGCAGCACCAAAGACGAAATCAGCGAAGATGGGCTGCAGGAACTGTTCAGCACGGTGCGCTATCATATCAAGAACGACTATGTAGATCAGGTCTCCAACCAGGATCTCATGTTTGGTGCCATCCGCGGGATGCTGCAGGCCCTTGACGACCCACATTCCCGCTTCATGACACCCGATGAATTTAACGAGCTACAGGTCGAAACCCGCGGCAACTTCGGCGGTCTGGGGATTGAAATTTCCATGAAAGACAACGTGCTTACGGTAGTCTCTCCCATTGAAGATACCCCCGCTTACCGCGCCGGCATCAAACCAAACGATAAAATTATTGAAATCAATAAGAAATCCACCCGCGACCTCTCCCTCACCGAGGCAGTAAAACAATTACGAGGCACTCCGGGAACTTCAGTTAATATATCTATCGCCCGCGAAGGCGAAGATGAAATTCTATATTTTGATATTGTGCGTGAAGTTATCAAAATACAGGTTGTGAACAGCGAAATACTTGAAGGCAACATTGGCTATATCCGCCTAAAACAGTTTTCAGCAACCGCCCCCGATGATATGAAAAAAATTTTAATGGATTTTCAGGCCAAGAAAGTAAAGGGTCTTATTCTTGATATGCGCTGGAACCCCGGCGGTCTGCTTGATGCTGCTAATAAGATTAGTAACTTTTTTCTCAAAGAAGGTGAAATTGTCTCAACCCGCGGGCGCCGGGCGGAACTCGATCGGGTTTTCAAAGTCAATCCCCGGCAGACCCTGTTCCCTGATTTGCCACTTGTGGTCCTTGCCAATGAAGGCTCGGCTTCGGCTAGTGAAATTGTCACCGGCGCAATTAAAGATAACAAAAGGGGGATCTTCATCGGTACCAAAACGTTTGGTAAAGGCTCTGTGCAAAACGTCATCCCCCTCATGTATAATACGGCCATTGCACTCACTATCCAGAAGTACTATACCCCCAGCGGCACCTCCATCCACAAAACCGGTATAAAGCCTGACATTGAAGTACAACCGCTCGACTTCACCCGTGAAGACCGACGGCATTACCGTGAATTGCGGGAAAAAAATATCGTACAGGATTTCGTAAAACAAAATCCCAACTATAATAACGAAACGGTAGCAAAATTCCGCAAACAAATTGAAGCTAAGGGGCTGGGATTAACTGACTTTGCTGCCCGCCGCACCTTACGTGAAGAATATGACAAGAATAAGGTGCGCCCCGTGGTGGATCTCGAATTTGACGTACAGCTCAAGCGCGCTATTGAAGAAATAAAGAAAAAGGTGTAAGACCATTTGTGCTCCAACCTAACCTTCGCGGTCAAGATTGGTTAAACCAGCAGAAAAAGAATTACTCGGGGTACAAGATACTACAGATCGCAAACAAGGGGCGTTGCGAATTGTTCTGGCAGTTTGGCCCGAGGCATAGAGCACCGGGAAGTGATCTTGATCTAAGGGTTGTCTCCACTATGGATAAACCATTTCTGGAACGCGCAAGAGATTTTGACCACCTGTAGAATATTTTTCCTGCAATAGATTTATTGGTCTATACCCCCGCTGAATTTCAGGTGCTGCACCAAGAAACAAGCACCGCCTTTCGCAGAAACCATAACCTAAGAGAAACTGCGGCTAATATGAGAAGCCGGTTAGCTACCAGAAATTTTCATACTCCGCCTGTCTTTTAAATGCAATCCCTGCTGTGGTTCAAAGGTGCAGACTAATTCCAATCCGGTAGTTCCCGGAAAAAGATCGAGAGGCAACGCCCGCTTAAGACGATATCCGGCTGCATGGTACTGGTTAATTTCCCTGGGTACAACATCCATCCCGCAGAATATATGAATTACTTTTTCAGGACCACGCGCGCACAGAGCCCTAACGAAACCGGGCGCGCACCCCGAACGTGGGGGATCGACAATAAAATACTCTGCTGTTTTTTTTCTCGCAAACTGCTGGATTGTTCTGGCGTTGATATCCACCCGAAAAAACCTTACTTTATCTATAAGCCTGTTTCGTTTAGCAAGTTCGCGCGCTGTGGCCACAGCCAGGGCATTTCCTTCATATCCTTTTGCTGCACTTACCTTGCGAGCCCCCGCAAGCGTAAATAAACCATAACCGCAGAACATATCAATGAGCTGCGCGGATGGATCGGCCGGGATTTCGTTTGCCACTTCATCGATGAATTTGGGCAAGAGAGATAGATTGATCTGCGAAAAAGACAGCACCGGCACAGCATAACGTATGCCATCATGCAGAAACGGAATTTCTTTAGGGCCAAACAGAAATTTCGCCGGGGTACCATGGTGCTCTCCCGGCAGGTAGTAATCGGAGCCGGAATCGTCGAAAACCAGAACAGCGGCCTGCAGAAACGACATACCGGAGCGCAATTTCTCGATCAATTCTCTCGCTTTGCGCACCAGTGGGGCGCTGGCCTTGCGCAGGTTTAATACCAGAGCAAATTGTCGGTAGCTCCCCCGAATAATGACAAAGTTGAGCATATCGCCGACGAAACGGCCGTTGGGGTGATTGAGCCAGCCGGCGACTGCCTCGAAGATTTGCCGGTGTTCGGGCGGTTCCAAGGCTGATACTTGTACATCCCCCCTTTGCTGGTCTTTATGCGCCCGATGGAACACCAGAATAAAGCGCCCCTTATCTTTAAGTACCCGCCGCTTGCTGGTGGTGCGGTACTCGCGGCTTTTTTCAGAGGGGATGATCTTTTCCAGACGGGGGGGCAGACTATGATCGCGCCAGAACTGTTCTAAAGCCTGCTGCTTGAGCTGTAACTCCCGGGCATATGTATAGGCCGCTAAAGGTTCAATGTCAGCCGCACCATGGGCGTCAAAAGATCGGCCGGTAACTTCAGAGAGGTATTTGGCGAAAGTTTTTTTCTCTTGTCTGGCTTTTTTAACTGCCTTAGGGGGGATGGTTTTCTTTTTCATTGCTTCTTTAGTTCAGGAATTCCTGAACTGTTTTTTAATATCCGCGGATCGCTTTGGTAGGGAATTCCCCATCAAGGAAAGATGCTTGCGGCCCCTACATAGCGCACCTTAAAGTATGGTTCCGATATCCGGGCATAACTGACCTTTTTTCCGGTGGATGGTGCGTGAACGAACAATTCATCCTCCACCAGAATACCCACATGGCCAATACCGGGCCCTTCCCGGCGAAAGAAGACGAGATCGCCAGCTTGAGGTTTTTCTACCTTATACAGGTCGCGAAACTGGGCATTGGCGCCATGTGGCAAGTTAAAGCCGACACTGGCATAGACCGTTTTAGCCAACCCGGAGCAGTCAAAACCATTGTCTTCGTCGGAACCACCAAAACGGTAGGGCACTCCCAGATAGCGCTCTGCGGTAGTTACCAAACGCTGCCGCAGTTCCTGAATAGTCTTTTCATCATAGACCTGCCGTTGGGGCGGACTCATCGCCAGATTCACCGGCAGGAACAAGGTCCGGCTTACTTCATAAACTAAGCCGAATATGGCCACAATTGCCAGCGTGATAAACGCAGTTTTTCTGAGCTGGCGATTTACCTCCACGGGGCAAGGGCAAAGATATGCCATCAGTGCTGCAATTCATTTTTGAATTTTATTTGCCCGCCTGATCTCGCCTGATAGAGTTGTGTTGTGAACCGCCGAGAATTTTTGCGCCGTGGATGTCTCTCCGTAGGAATGCTGGCGCTGCCCCCTCTGTGGGCACAACTATCCCCTGACGAAAAGACAGGTCTGCGCGACGAAAAGCCCACCCAAACTGGGATTCTCAAACGCGAAATTCCCAACACCCGGGAAAAACTCACAGCTGTGGGGCTGGGCACCTGGCGGCACTTTGATGCTGAATGGAGCGATTACGAGCGTCTGGAAATGGTTATCGACGTGTTTCGTTCAGAAGGCGGCCAGGTAATCGATACATCCCCCATGTATGGCATGGCTGAAACAGTGCTGGGAGTGCTCACGGGCGAAAGTAATTTTTTTCGAGCAGGAAAAATCTTCACTACCGGCGAAAATGAAGGTTTAGAACAGTTCAAATTATCGTTATCCCGCATGAGGGTGCGCAAACTCGATCTACTGCAGGTTCATAATTTGTTGGATGTACGCACTCATATTAAAACCTTGCGCCGTCTGAAAGAAGAAGGCCGTATTCGTTACCTTGGCCTGACCCACTACCAGGAATCGGTGTATGGTGAGATGGCTTCTCTTATGCGGGAGATGAAACCGGATTTTATTCAAATATCCTACAACGTACGTGAACGCGCGGCAGAAAAAGAGCTGTTGCCCTTGGCGCAGCAGCTAAAGATTGCGGTACTGGTAAACCAGCCGTTCGGCGGCGGCAGTCTGCTGCCGCCGGGATCTCTTGGCGAGGTACCCGGCTTTGCCCGTGAATTAGGTTGCCGCAGCCGGGCGCAGGCTCTACTGAAATTTGTGTTATCCCATGAAGCGGTGACCTGTGTGCTTACCGGCACCGGCAACTCGCTGCACATGAAAGAGAACATGCGGGCCGCCCACGGAGACTTCCCCGAGGAAAAAGATCGGGAGCGTTGGGCCCGGGCTTTAGTTAATTTCTGATCTGGAAGTCGTAAGTCACGATTTTCCCTTCACGTTCAACTTCAATTTTGACTGCGGGCATGTTCTTTATAGATTTCCATAGTTCAAACATACGTTCTGTATCGCTCAGGGTATAATCGTTTACTTTGCGGATAATATCTCCGGGGCGAGCACCCAGTTTGTAAAATACATGGTCAGGATTGACCTTATGTATTTTATAGCCGGTAATTTTTCCATCCTGGATTTGCGGCCCAAACGAAGCGCCGACATAGATTTGCGACGGGTTGCCGAGAATCGTCTTATTTACTTCTTCCCGGGAAATTACTTTTGTTATGATACCGCCAGATGCCCCTTCTGAAGCCTGTGGCTGCGCAACAGCCTGCTGCTGTAGTTCGGCATTATGGCGGTCAATCACTTCCTGTGTAGTTTCGCCAACATTGAGTTTCAGGCGTTTATTCTGGTAACGGAAATAGATAAATTCGCGCCCAATACCCACGATGTAAATATTGCCAACGCGAAAGTCATCACAATATTTCTTGCCGGTACAATATTCTTTGGCCGGTGGCTCGCCGGTAATCTCAAGCACCGCCCGTGCAAACTCCGGATCGCCTTCAAGAGTACCTAACAGTTTAAAATGTTTGATTTGTTCTTCAGGTTGGATGGTTGCGCCTTCGGGGCTTGTGGCTGTGGACTCCGCACCTACTGGCACAAACAGCGGACCGCCGATAATGGTTGCGGGATCGATATAGGCAGAATCGACGCTGCGCACCGCTGCCGACAGATTACTTTTCGTCGGGGGCGCCGGCAACGCGCCAACAATTACCAGCAAAGCCGCGCTGTTAACGAGACGGGCCGCAGCTAGACCAAGCAGTGCCGCTACCGACACCGGCAACAGGTTACGGTTGCCGCGCAGTTTCTCCCAGAAAAGCAAGGCAGGTTGGATGTATTGGTCGAGATTCATGACTTTTTCCCCCGCTCAAAAAGAAAATTTCTCCGGACGGGTTTGAAGCCGGCGAGGATGATAAACTTTTCTGCTTCCTCAACACTTTTCAGGCCATAAGAACGCAAGACATTTTCTTCAATGACCGGTGAATTGATATCATCGCCGCCAAAAAACAGGGCTAATTCACCTAATTGTTTACCGGCTACCATGATACTGACTTCGATATGCTCGATATTATCGAAATAGATCCGCGCGAGCGCCACCATCCTTAAATACTCATGCGAAGGCACTTTTCTAATACGGAACTTCTTAGTCTGCGCCTGGAATGTCCAGGGTACAAAAGACAACACGCCGCCGGCTTCATCTTGCAAATTACGAATATGCCGCAGATGTTCAATGATTTCTTCGTCGTTTTCTTCGGATCCCCAGACAATGTTTGTTGAGCCCGGCAGTCCGCAACGTGCGGCGGTTGCCATTGCCCTTAACCAGTCGGCAGTAGTCGCTTTTTTGGGGCTTAAGATATCACGCATGCGGTCGGTTAGAATTTCAGCGCCGGCGCCGGGAAAACTATCCATTCCAGCTTCTTTGAGAATGGCGAAGACTTCTTCGAGTGGCTTGCCGGTCAATTGGCTCATAAAGAGTACTTCTACCGGCGAAAAAGCGCGCACATGAATATCAGGGAATTCCTGTTTAATGGCACGCAATACGCCAGTATAATATTCAAACGGCAATGCCGGATTTACTCCGCCCTGCAAAAAGAGCTGGTGTGAGTCCATTTTCTTCGCTTCGCGGATTTTTTCTATAATCTGTTCTGTATTTAGCGTATATCCTTTATTGGAACCGACCTCATCCATGAAAGAACAAAAAGAACATTCGATATTGCAATAGTTGGTATAATTGACAACCCGAAAGGCAGTATAGGTTACTTCCTCGACCGGGTGGCGGCGGTTACGCAGCTCATGCGCTACGTTGCCCATCAGGCGAAAATTTCCGTGACGCCACAGAAACAGCGCTTCATCGTCGCTAATTCGTTCGCCCGCGAGAGATTTTTCATAGATTGCGCGCTCAATTTCTTTGACGCCAGAGACTCCCAGAATTTCGGAAAGTCGGGCTAACAGAGACGCATCAACATGGATTACAGTTGGTGACATAATTTTAATTATATGTTGGCTGGCAACGATCTGGCAAACGCATAATTCTTAAATTCAGTTGACAAACTGGCAGAAAAGTGTTTTTTTTGTTCCACTTTGCCAGTAATTTTTTCCTTGCTGACCATGAATAATCTTGTTCCATACGCCGATAATTAAGATAGTCATATACCAACAAGTGCGGCTATAATATGAAAAGAAAAATCCGACAACTTTTGCAAATTACTATCCTGCTGGGGCTAATATTCTTGGCCTGCCCTGCCATGGGGGTAAGTTACCAATGGGAAACCCAAGTCGATGAAGTTGGTTTTTTTATTGAGGTCCCTGCTGAATACCGCTGGACTTACAGCCCCCGCAAAAACGGGGTCATCGTTACCTTTACTTACGAAAGCGCTGCAATAGAAATACGCAGCTTTTCAGACGATACGCTATCAGAGCTGACTATGCCGGAACTGGTAAACCAGAAAGCGGCGCGCCTGGCTTCTGTCTATAATGGGGTGCGGTTACTATATGAAAAGCCATCCGCGCACCGCCCTGACCTGTATCTGGCATCCTGGGAGATTATCCACCAAGGCGCACGCTATACCGAACAGACCGCTCTCTGGAAAGATGGTGATAAAATCATCGCTATATCTTGCGTTGCGCCGACAGCTTCTCTTGTGCGTTACCAGGTAGCGTTTGAAAACGCTATTTTTTCTCTGCTGCCTGATAAAGGCGATACGGCCATTCCCGAATTCACACGCAATAGATCTATTAACCTGCTGACCCGCATGCCGAGCCAAGAGGAAACAAAACCCAAAGAAGAAAAACCGATAAAAAAAGAACAGAAAAAAGAAACTAAGCCGGCAGAGAAAACAACTCCTGCAAAAAAAGAAGAGCCCCCCAAAACCAATGATATGGATTCTTTCTTACCGCCACTCAAATAAACCCTTAAGAAGGAAAGTATTATGCTCAAGAAATTCATTCTTCCTGTTTTACTTCTGCTAAATCTGAATTCAGCTCCCAGCGCCAATACCGAAACCATTGAAAGTGGAGTAAAAGCAGTGGGGGATCTACAAACAGTAGCTGACAATCTGCTTCAGGTGTGGCCAGAAAAAGCCTGCGCTTACCATATCAGCCAAGATACAGGATATCCACTGGTCTCCATTGCCTGTCGGGGCAATTTTTCGGCAACCGAGCGCCGCAATTTTTTGGACATCCTCTACAAAAACGGATATCTGTTGAAAAATGAAACATATAAATTGAGAGACTCGTCGGGCACTTATCTTTACAAAACATCCAACGGGACAATAAGTGAGGATCCGATTTTTTTTAAGGTCTATGTCCGTGAAGCAACGGCGCTATATCCCCAGATGCCGGTAACTGTGCCGCAAATTGCTATTGTCGTAAATGAACTAGCCACGGAAAAAGAACTGGCCGATTGGCAGTCATTGGGTGTACCGCTGACCTATTCTCTGGCGCCATTTCGCAACGAGACTGCAGAATTGCGTAACCGCATCAATGAATATGGACAGGAAGCCTGGGTCACTCTGCGCTTAGAGCCACTGAGGAGCAAGCCCAGCGATGGTAAGGTTTTAACGCTTGCTGAAGCGCTCAATGCTGATGAAATTGAAAACTTTGCTAACGAATTGAATAAATCTCTCGGCGGCGAAGTAAAAGGTTTTACCTATCTGCTTGGTTCAGCTTTTGTTAAAAACATTTATGCCTTACGCGCACTCATGAGCAAACTGCGTGAAGCACAGATAACTTTATTTCTCGAACCAGGTCACGAACGAAACGCGATAGAAACAGCAAGAATCATGTCTTTTCATTCATTTCAAAACAACGCGCATTTCTCGGGGAAAGCGCAACAACTGCAGCAGCAATGGAGCAGAATTCTGCAAATTGCAGCGAAAAACGGTTACGCAATCATAACCGTAAACGCAAACGACCAGAGCGCGCAGATTTTTCTGCGCAATACGATTCGTGCCGACAGAAAAAACGGCAGCAAAAGCATTCGCTTTCTGCGTATGAGTGAACTTCCAACAGAAGAAAATTGATTTTTTGCATAATCAAACAAAAATAATTGCGTTGAAAGAACATTATTTTATTCACAGCGCTTAATTATTTTTTTTTGTAAAAAATACAAAAAAATAATTTTATAATTGAAATTTTGATGCCGATATTTATTATGTCACATAAAATTTTGTACGCGTAAACGCATACACAATTTTATAAAAAATTTGCAGGAGCAAAACACAATGGCTGGAAAATCACCCGCTGCTATCGAAAAGGCTATCAAAGCCAACAAAGAAAAACAGGCTAAACTAAAAAGCGAAGAAACCAAACTGCGTGCTGAACTTAAAGAAGCCAAGAAAAACGCAAAGCCTGCTGCCAAGCCCAAAGCTGCAGCCCCCAAAAAATCCCCGGCACCTAAAAAATAAGGTCTGGCGACTACTTAAGGATAACAGTATTTTGCTGTTATCCTTTTTTTCTTTTTTTTCTTTTTGCCATTTTATCTCCCTTCTTATTTTTGTTTATCTATGAAAAAAATTTTAGTTACCGGCGCCGGTGCTATGGGTTCCGGGATTGCCTACCTTGTGGCGCGCTATTTAACAGCGGCTGAAGTATATCTTTGTGATCCCTCTAAAGAGCAACTTGAGCGCGCAGTTGAAAATTTCCGTAAATGGGATATAAAAGATTCACTAAAGGAAAATTGTGAACCTAAAAAAATCGCGGATAACGTAAAATATCTTACTTCGGTACGTGAACTGCCCGATTCTTCTATAGATCTCATGATTGAAGCGGCTTCAGAAAATCTGGAGATCAAGAAAAAAATTTTTATAGAATACGATCGACTGGCATCTGCGGAAGCCTTGATCAGCAGTAATACATCCTCCCTGCCGCTGACCCAATTGGCCCAACTTATTTCTATCAATAAACGACCTAATGTTTTAGGTTTGCATTTTTTTAATCCACCTCGTGTCATGCAGTTAATTGAAATCATTACCACTCCCGACACAAGTGCTGTAGCGCTCCAGAGAGCTCGCGAATTGGCAACACAATTAGGAAAAACCAGTGTTGTCTGTAAAGACTCGCCCGGCTTCATCACCTCGCGTCTGGGGATTGTTTTACTGAATGAGGCAATTTTCGCCTTGCAGGAAGGTTTGGCGACAGCCGAAGAAATTGATACGGCGATAAAGTTGGGCTATAATCACCCAATGGGTCCGCTTAAGCTGGCGGATTTCATTGGGCTCGATGTCGTCTTTGCCGTAACCCAGACACTTTACGAAAATTTTCAAGATCCAAAATACCGCCCCAGTATATTGCTGCGCAAGATGGTCGAAGCCGGTCACCTGGGACGCAAGACTGGTCGGGGCTTTTTCACTTATGACAAAAGCGAATGATAAATTTTTTTAGAGAAAACATACCTGAAGCCTCATTTGTTGTGGCTTAACTATAGTAAATGACATTTACTGTTTTTTTAAGCTAACCATCCAAACAATTCCTGTGTAGGAATACCATGACATAATTGTGAAAAGGGGCTTGAGGTCATTTTTTCGTTGCAGCCTATCTGCACTCATGGACGTAATAATAGAAAAAGTTATGCGAGCTGGCCAGAACTGTCGTGCAATATACCTTAAGCGACAAAGCTATCGACCACGGTTAGATGGGCGCTTTGGTGCTATGCACTAAAAACTTGTGTTATCTTAAACTTTAAGAATTGACATTTATTCTCTTTAAGTAAAGAATAGCACCATGGAAATTATGAATTCTATTTATTTAAATTTTTTCAGCGTCGGTGCCATAATTCCCTTTGTGTTTATGTTACTGATTGCTCTTTTTTTAATTAGTTTGCCCAATAAATCAAAAGCAGCGGTACACTTTGCAATTTTTGCCTCTGGTCTTGCTTTATTTAATTTGGGCTATGTAATTTCCGGTTCTATCTACCATCATTTTGCGGCTTTTCATCGCTGGATAACGGTAAGCGCTATTTTATTTCTTGAAATTTTTGTAGCGACTTTCTTTTTTCGTTTTCCTGAAGAGCGCAACTTAAAAACATCACGTAATTTAATGATTGTGCAACTAATCTTAGCGACTTTACTTACGCTTTATTTTTTTTATAAGTCATGGTCTGCGTCTGTGGTTTATAATTTTGATGGTCATTATTGGGATTTCGATGCAGACGAGCCAAGTAAATATGTCAGCTATTTAATTTTACTGTATGCTGCTATTTTTATAGGTACTGCTGTTTGGCGCAGCATAATAGCTAAAAAACAAGATAAGTGGGCTATGATTGGATTGACTTTGTCCATTTGTTTAGCTTCTATTCTGCCGGCAATCACCAATACTTTATCTCGCGAGGGCTTAATTGATCGCGGCCTTTACCAAACCATGTGGGATCTTTTTTCTATTTTAGGTATGTTCATGTTTAGTATAATTTATATTAACAATACTAAAGATCGCACTACCTTCATGGTAAAAATCATCGGGATCAGTACGGTGACATTTCTGCTCGCTTTTCAGGCAATTAGTTTCATTTCTTTTGACGATAAAGAAGAGGCCTATGACAATATTCACAGTGAGTACCTACAAAGATTTGTCACCACCGGCTTTAAATCCGAAGATATGCTCTACTCTGCTGAATTTAACGGGATAACCGGCACGGTTAACAAGAACCCTGAAGAGGTAGATCTGCCGGTCGAAACCTATAGCAACGAATACTACAACACTCTTATTCTTGAGAAAATTAGAATACTGCCACAGGAAGATTTTGGCAATCGGGTAAACAGGATTCTTGCCGAGACTGAAAAATTTCCCGAATTCAGCGGTTACCGCAATTATATCAAACAGCTGTTATCTGACCAGGAAGCGCCAGGTCCCGAAACCATTATCAATTCCATCCAGAGTATGCAGCGTACGATTAATTACCGCGCCAACCAAATCAGAAAAATACCCAACAAAGATTTTCGGGAAAAATTAGAAAAGTTTCTAACCAAACCCATGGGTAAATTCGATCCGTTTAGAATTACATTACAAAAGCATTTGAACAGCTCTAATTCCGAGGGGCAAACCCTGAAAAACGAAGTACTTAGATATTTAACGCGTATGTTACCTGCCGGCGAACGACATTACCGCCGCAGCACCGATGGCATGACACACTATACTGCTTTTATGTATGCCGATACAAAAAATAATACCATAACAGAAACAGGTTTTTCTTATTTGGAATACCGCAAGTACATCCACCCCACAGCATACCGTATTTTGCTTTTGATAGGCTTTGTGCTGGTCATCGTATTGATTGGTTTCCGCATTTTCTTTCTCAAGGCTCTTGTCACGCCGCTGCAGGAGTTGCTTGGCGGTGTTACCCAAGTAAATGAGGGAAATCTCGATACAGAAATTAAAATTTTTGTTGAGGATGAAATTGGCTATCTTTCAGCCTCTTTCAACTCGATGGTAAAATCCATCAAAGATGCCAACAGGCGACTTGCCGAGTATGCCGAAACTCTCGAAGAAAAAGTAAAAGAGCGCACTGCTGAGCTTCAGGCAACCCTCGAAGAAGTGCAAGCTTTGAAACAACAGCAAGATGGCGATTACTTTCTGACATCCCTATTGATAAATCCATTAGGGACCAATAAATCTAACGCAGAAAATGTAAATGTAGAATTTCTAGTCGAACAGAAGAAAAAATTTGAATTCCGCAAATGGCAAAGAGAAATTGGTGGTGATCTCTGCATGGCCAGCGACATTGTGCTGAAAGGGAAAAAACATACTTTCTTTATGAATGCCGATGCCATGGGAAAATCTATGCAGGGTGCCGGTGGTATTCTGGTGTTAGGTTCCGTTATGCAGTCCATCCTCGAAAGAACTCGGTCAACTGCTGATGGCGCCAATGTCTTTCCCGAAAGGTGGGTTAAAAATGCCTTTATTGAGTTGCATAAGATATTCGAAGCATTCGATGGTTCCATGCTGATTTCACTCGTATTAGGCTTAGTTGACGATAGCAATGGACTAATGTACTACATCAATGCCGAACATCCGTGGACAGTACTGTACCGCGACAACAAGGCATCGTTTATAGAATCTGAATTGACCTTTAGAAAGCTTGGTACCCAGGGACTTTCAGGCACTCTTACCGTTTCCACTTTCCAAATGCTACCGGGAGATGTAATCTTTGTTGGTTCCGATGGTCGTGACGATTTATTGCTGGAAACCGACACCGAAGGCACGCGGATAATTAATGAAGACGAAACACTATTTTTAAGAAAAATCGAAGCGATTAAAGGTGATCTATCTAAACTTAAAGCCGAGCTATTGAAAACAGGAGAATTAACTGACGACCTTTCTATTATCCGCATCAGTTATCGGGAGAACATGCATCTTGTTGGGGATGCAATTTCAGAGAAAGTCACTCAATTGATCAAAGAGGCCCGCTTTGACGCTGAAAAAGGCGATTTTGAACTGGCTCTGAAAAGGTTAGAAGAAGCGAATAAGATAGATAACGACCAGCCCGATGTCCTGCGGGAACTGGTGCGCCTTGCCATCAAAACTAAAAGATGGGATAAAGCCGCAGTATATGCTGAAGATTATGTCTATTTGCACCCCGCCGATAGTAATATGCTGTACCGCGCCGCCTATTGCAAGAAACGCAACAAAGAATATAACTCTGCGATCGATTTAGGCGAGCGCCTTAAAATACGTGAACCTAACAATTTCAAAAATCTGCTCAACTTGGCAGATAGCTACTTTCTAGTACGGAATTTCACCAGGGCGCGGCAAATACTCGAAATCGCAGAAAAAATAGACCCGAACAACAGTACACTTATCAAATTAAAAGCAGCTATAGAAACTTACTCTGCCTGAAAAACTTTCATGCTGAAGGTTGCTAAAGAAATTCTGCTGGCAGGGGCGATATGGTTTATCGGCAATAGCCTCACCGCAGCACCTATTAAATTATTAGATGGATGGCAATTTGCGAAAGGAAACCATCCCCCCAACAGTAATGATGCGTCATGGCAAGCAGTCAAATTGCCAGAACGATTTTCGTCTCAAGAAGATTTTACAAATTATCGCGGATGGCTGACTCTAAAAAAAATACTTCCTGGCGAAATCAATGATTGGAAAAAACAAGGTACACCTTTGGCAATTCGCACAGGCACCATATCTGATGTAGTAGAATTATATATTAACGATCATTTAATCGAACGCAAAGGAAGTGTTGAACCCTATGTGCCCGGATTATATCAACTTATCTTAGCAGATATTCCCGCCATTGCTTTAACTGATAGTACACCTAATTACATCGTATTAAAAATATTTAGCGATGGAGAAAAGCCTTTTCATGTAACCAGTAAAACTTTTGATATTGGCCCAGCCAATGAAATATATAGAGACTATTATTACAATGAAATTACTCAATTTACTTTACTGGGAATTTATTTGGTTGTAGGACTCTATCATTTACTTTTGGCAATTAAGCGAAAAAAAGAAGTCTATAATTTTTACTTTGGCGCTTTTTGTGTTTTGGTTTCGTTTTATTGGTTTTTATTTACCGGTAGTCGCGATTTATTATTTGGCCAATATCAAATATTGCGCACTAAAATAGAATACGCCGTAGTTTTTCTTTTGCCGGCAACACTACTATTTTTTCTCTCTTACCTTTTCAAGCGAAACGATAAAAAAATAAACCGCTACTTTCATCGGGCAACCATCATATATACAATTTTTGTGGGTTCACTGGCTCTTCTGGTAATCTTTGGTCCATATCATGTAATGCAGATTAACTTAAAAATCTGGCAGCTTTCATTGCCTTTAGTCTTAATTGCTTTTATTTCATTTGTAACTATTGAAGCTTTTCGACGCAACAAAGACGCTCAATATTTAATTGGCGGTACTGCAATTCTTTTAAGCGGTGTACTATTCGATCTATTGATCGCTCTCAATGTGATACAGGCAGAAAGGATTGCACAATATAGCTTTCTCGCTTTCGTGCTTGCCATTGCGGCAATTCTTGCAAATCGCTTTGTCCGAGTTCATAACCAAGTAGAAGAGCTCAATGCCAGCCTTGAGCTGAAAGTGCGCGACCGCACCAGAGAATTAGAACAAACACTGAACGAAGTCAAGTCTCTGAAAGAACAACAAGATGGAGACTATTTTCTGATATCCCTGCTTCTCTCTCCCCTGAGTGAGAATAATAACCAAAGCAAAACTGTTCTTATTGATACATATATCCGACAAAAGAAACAATTTCACTTTAGAAGATGGTCGCGCGAAATTGGTGGCGATATGAACATTGCTCACACCATAACATTGCGCGATCGCGAATGTTCTGTATTTATAAATGCCGATGCCATGGGGAAATCACTCCAGGGAGCCGGAGGTGCCCTGGTACTCGGGGCAGTTTTTCTCTCTATTATAGAAAGAAGTAGGATCAGCCCCAATGAAAAAAAGAAATCCCCGGAACAATGGATTCGTGATGCGTTTATTGAGATGCAGAAAGTTTTTGAAAGTTTTGACGGATCTATGCTCATCTCGATGGTCTTTGGCATTATTGAAGCGCACTCGGGCCTAATGTATCTTATGAATGCCGAACATCCCCTGCCTGTGCTGTACAGAGACGGCAAAGCCTCGTTTATTGAAAGCGATATTATCTTTAGAAAACTGGGTAGCTCCGTCGTGCACGGACAAATACAGATCCAGACTTTTCAGCTGCATTCAGGCGACGTTGTAATTTTAGGCTCTGACGGTCGCGATGATCTGCTTATTGCCGGCGATACAGAAACAGAAAAAATTGTTAATGAAGACGAGAAACAATTTCTTCTCAGAGTCGAGGAAGGCAAGGGGGTACTTGAAAATATTGTCGCAGCCATTGAGAGAAGTGGTGAGCTTTATGACGATCTATCACTGATGCGCATCCAGTTTGATCCTGAACACAATTTACAGACAGAATATCCAGCGCCGACAGTCGCCGATATGGAACTGTTGACCCGCATCAAAGAATTATCGCCTGTTGAAATCAGCTCGGAAATAATATCTCTGTTAGAAAAACGCTTGCAAGATAAATCGGCACCCTCGCGACTTATGAGAGAAGCGGTGAAAATATATACTCGGCTGCAGAGCTACGATAAAGCCGCAGAAGTAATAACCCGGCTACTTGAAATACATCCTACTGAATCTGAATTTTTTGTAGCCGCCAGCTATATATTTCATAAACAAGGAAACAGAGAAAAAGCTATTGACTATGGAGAGCGCCTGCGGCTGAGAAATCCCCGCCACCGAAAAAATTTACTGCAGTTGGCGGAAATTTGGTATGAAACAGGCAATACCTCACGAAGTCGGCAACTGCTGCATGAACTAATGCAAGTCTCCCACACAAGAGAAGATCGTATTATAAGCAAAGCCCGGGAATTATTAGGTCGAATAGAATTTACTGGCCAAGAAAGCTGATCTTGTAGTACATTAGACACCGGACTTACCTATGAGTATTGAAGAAATGCAGCAAAATATTATTGAAGAATTTACTTTATTTGATGACTGGAGTGATCGTTACCAGAGAATTATTGAAATTGGTGAAGAAGCTGCCCCTCTTGACGAGAAATACAAAACAGAAGAGAATCGCGTGCACGGCTGCCAGTCAAGAGTATGGTTACACACTGAATATAAAGACGGAAAAATTTTTTACCAAGCAGACAGCGATGCAGCAATCACCCGCGGACTGGTAACCATTTTAGTAAAAGTCTTATCGGGACATACCCCCCAGGAAATAGCCGAAGCCAAACTCGACTTTATCGATAAAATAGGTCTTGGCAAGCATCTCTCGCCAACACGATCAAATGGCTTTGCCAATATGATTAAAAAAATGAAACAAGAAGCAATCCGATTGTCGCAATAAAATAAATCATCACAACCAGCGCTTGAACTTAAAATACAACGTCATCCCAATGCCAATACACCCCATAAAAATGAGCGTGCCCCAGAAGCCGAAATTATGCGAAAGAAAAGGCATATACTCAAAATTCATTCCATAAATACCTGTAATCAAAGTCATCGGTAACATCAGCGCGGTTAGAATGGTAAGAATGCGCATAATGTCGTTCGTTTTGCGTGAGGAAATTGCCAAATAAGCCTCAAGCGCTGAACTGATCGACTGTATAATAGAATCAACAGTATCCACAATCTTAAAAGAATGATCTCTTACATCACGGAAGAAAGCCGCCGACTCACCCCGAAAAAACTGCGGGTAGCGCAACTGTAGCTCATCTAATACCTCTTTATGAATAATAATAACTTTTCTAATATGCTGCAGACTCGAGCGGATCTCAAAAACTCGCGAAATATTTACGTGCAAATCAAATTCAAGCAACCGCATTTCATATTCATCGACTATCTCGTCAAGTTTATGGACAATTGCTAATGTTCTGTCGGTTTCCACATCGAGAATTTTGTGCAAAATAAACTCCGGTCCCTGGCGTAAAAGAAAACGATATTGATCCCAATTTTCAATCATATCAAAAATAGTATTACGTTTCTCAATGGTAACCGTTATGAGCAATTTTTTTCGCAAAATAAAATTAAATGTCTTAATGATCAGATGTCCCTGGTGCAGATGAAATCCCCTAAATGAAAAATAAGTATAATTAGGAAAGCGCTCTAACTTCAACCGGTTGGTGGGACTGAATATATCCTCAATCGTCAACGGGTGAATATCATATTTGTCAAGCATCACCGTCAACTCAGCCTCTGAACGGGGAGTGAGGTGCAACCAAGCCTTATCCGTTGAACGCAACGGCTTAAGTGGAATCTCATCTTCTTGAATTTCCCTGGCAGATCGTGTTGTGAGAATAAAGTTCCGCCCGGACATCAGACACCCGCATTTACAATATCGGCAAGAGCCTGAAGAAGAACAAGATTTTCTTCTCTCTTACCAATACTAATGCGAAGATAGCTGTCAATCAAGCCACCAGCAAAATGGCGAACCAGAATTTTTTTCTCTTTAAGCCCCAAATACAGAGCAGAGGCCGCAACCCCGTCATGATGAACCAAAATGAAATTAGCCTGCGAAGGAATTACCCTAAAACCAAGGGAACACAACTCCCTTTCGAGAAATTTTCTTTCGTCAATAACAAACCTGTCAGCCATCGCAGAATAATTCCAGTCTCTGAAAGCCGCATTAGCTAACCGCAACGCAATCATGTCTTCATTGTATGAATCCTTGAGAGCATATAAAGCAGACATTAGGCGGATGTTCTTGCTCAATACATAGCCCACCCTGAGCCCTGCTAAACCGTGACTTTTAGAAAATGTACGACATACGATCAGATTTTCATGACGCGCCAGCAAAACCGCTGCCGATGCCGGCTTAGCTTCAACAAAATCATTATACGCTTCATCAATAACCCACAACTTCTCAGGAGTTCTGCCTATCGCCGCCGAAAGCCTCTCTAACTCAATAAATTCTCCCGTAGGCGCATTGGGATTGGGAAATAAAACCATTTTACCGCAAGCAGCAACTAATCCCTCAAGATCAATCGCAAAAGGATTTACTCCAGCCACCTTCATGGGCACTGCCAGTAATTGCGCGCCTACTGTTTGTAACAAAACAGGATAGAGACTGTAAGTCAACCGCGGACAAATTACCGTGTCCCCTGCATCCAAAAAAGCCCGGCAGAAAAGCGATAAAGCCTCATCAGAACCATTGGTGACCAGTACCAGTTCCGGCGGTAATTTGAAATACTCCGCTAAAGTAGAACGCAACGGTTCACCAACAGGATTGGGATAACGCCTCAAAACAGAAATATCTTCGGCAAATAATCTTAACTCCGCAGCCACCGCTGGCGAAGGAGGTAAAGGATGTTCGTTCGTATTCAGTTTCACCCAACCAGCCTCGCCAGGCTGCTCGCCAGGAATATATCCGGTCAACTGCCGGGTAAATCGATTGAGAAAATCAATACTCATCGCATAACCAAGGCATTCTTTCGTAAGCAATAACCTTTTTGCCTCGCCAAAAAAACTCACCACCTTTTTCCTGTAAACCATCCGCAAAAACATGAGTACTGCGAGCCGGAAAACCCGCCCATGCACCCAAACCAGCTATCTTCACGTAAGGAAGTCCAGAACCATCCACCGCCAACACCGCAGAATCAAGCGAAAGACTCCTGCCATTACTCAAAACCAAATTATCCCCGGTAATCTGCTCCACCATCATAACCGGACCTTCAACTCTAATATATCCCTTTTCCCTGAAACCGCGAAATTCATTAAAAATATAAATTCCTTTCTCATCGCGATATAAATTGGCGCGGAAAAAACGCAGCACCTCTTCATTAACAATCTGCCTGTTCCCCGTGTACCAGACTCCCCGACCATCCACCCGGATGTCGGTAAACTCTTCCCGGGCGCCTGCGTGCATCAATACTTGGGCTTATAATCGAAATGATGATGGGCAGTTACCCAACGCACAGTCCGAGTGCGGGAGCGCATCACAACACTGTTCGTAATAGCCCCCCGGGCCGTAAACCGCACCCCTCTGAGAAACTCACCGTCAGTAACCCCCGTTGATGCAAAAATAATACCATCCCCCTGCGCCAACTCATTCATCGTAAAAACTTTATCCGGGTCAGATAAACCCATCTTCTTCGCGCGTTCTCTCTCTTCAGAGTTACGGAACCGCAATTGGCCCTGAAAATCCCCCCCCAGACACTTCATAGCTGCAGCCGATAACACACCCTCAGGAGCACCACCAATACCAAGCAAAATATCCACCGGAGAATCCGGCATACAAGTAGCCAGCGCACCAGAAACATCGCCGTCAGAAATCAATTTAATGCGGCAACCTGTCTCCCTTACCGTGCGAATCAAATCCTCATGCCGAGGACGATCCAAAATACAAACTGTAATATCTTCAAGATACTTATCAAGCGCGCGAGCCAGCCGTTTCAGAGTCAGCGGCACCGGGTCAGTAATATCCAAAATACCCGCCGCAGCCGGACCAACAGCCAGCTTCATCATATAAGTGTCCGGCGCGTGCAAAAAACAACCCTCATCAGCGGCGGCAATCACTGTGGTGGCATTGTAACCACCATTGGCTGTGATCGTGGTTCCTTCAAGGGGATCAAGGGCAATATCAATCTTTTCACCCTTGCCAGTACCAACTTTCTCGCCAATATAAAGCATCGGCGCTTCATCCCGCTCGCCCTCACCAATTACAATTGTCGCATCAATATCAATTTTATCAAAAGCCCTTCGGGTGGCCTCAACAGCGGCAGCATCAGCTAATTTTTCATCCCCCTTACCCATAAAACGCGCCGAAGCCAACGCAGCAGATTCCGTCACCCTCATGAGTTCTAATGCTAAGTTTCTATCCATACGTCGTATGTTACACTCCCAATTCGCCTGTAAATAATTAAAGGGGGGGCTATCGCCGTGCCCCGCGCTGCAGCCCGGCTGCCCCTTTTGTGGGGGCACCAGCCACGGCATGCGCGCACCCCTCGAACTTTGCCGTGGCTTGCCGGTCTTACGCTACCCCCGGCTCTTTTTGTTAGTTACTAAAAAGTACTGATTATGTCTCCTGTTGCCCCACAGGCAGTGTCGCATCAGGATAGCAATTTTTACTTTTTTTTACCGCCAGACGCAAATTTTTGCGCTGTCGGCGGGTATATATGTATAGGAGGCTATTTAT
>CALHRC010000081.1 GCA_938038265.1 uncultured bacterium | reverse complement strand
GCCGGTGCAGGTACCCCAAGCGAATTTCGCCAGAGAAAGCTCCAGTAATTGTGTTGGGCTGAAAGGTGGAAAATTTTCTCAGCTCTATGACACCATCGCTAATGAAATCAGCAGCAGCTGTTTTGCCCGGCGCAACCCTGGTATTCGCAGCAGCGCTGGTCATGGGCTGTTTCAGCAGACCGGAATAACGGCCATCAATCAAAAAGCTGTTCATGATGCCATGAGCAACCACCGTGACCGGTTTCATGGGATAACCGGCACTGTCATACAAGTTGGAATTCATACCGCCGGGCATCCAAGGATCGCTGCTTAGGGTAAGGGGTTCTAAAGCTTCTCCAGGTAAAACAGGTTCGCCCACCTTAAAAGAAGAATAACGATTGTAGAGTGCAGCTCCATCCGCCTGCGCTAAAAAATAATCAAACAAAGTATCAAGTGCTTCGTCGGCTAATACTACCGGAAAATTGCCCGTGGGGGGTAGTGTTGCTTGCTCAATATCTCGCAACTGCGCTGCCTCGCTTATTAGTACCTTTCTAAAATTGTAATGTTCGAGAAAACGGCGCCGTGAAAAGCTGTTAATTTCAAATTCTCCATTAGGTGATTCCAGCACGAAATCCCAAGTGATGCGCGTGGCTGGTACTGAGAATTGCTGCCCGTTAGAATTCAAATAAGCACGTTCGCTGTGTTCCAAAAACAATTCAAACGAAGCCAGCCGGCAGCCCGACAATTCCTCCCGGGTAAGAGAAAGTATCTCTTCGCCCGTATGTAACAAATGGGTGGATGGATCTTCCGCCAATTGGCTGTCAAACATAGGGTTAATCTTAGACTGCGCCGGCAATAATGCCGAGAACTCATAGGCGGGATTCTGCACTAAAGCCGCACGTTCAATAGCCTCACGGATAATCTGTGCCAATTGCCCAGCTTGCGGTTGAAAGGTGGCAGTACTTTCACCGATTTTCTCCGGGGCCGCCCCTGGGGTATGTACCGCCAGTGAGTATTCTACTAGCTGGCTGCAGCGGAACGCTTCTGTTGCGCCACCACTGGTATATAGCTCATGGGTAGCTCGGCGCAGCCGGGAAACCTGCCAGGCCTTCAGGCGAGAATCTTGTTGTAACAGACGGGAAAGTTTCCTCATGCAGCTAACTTAGAACAGAATTTTTTTTGTATTTTGTTTGAAAATGAGTTTTTTAATTGAATTCTGACCTATGCCAATCAGAGTTTCGGTTCCAGCTACCTCTGCCAATCTTGGGCCGGGCTATGATGTCTGGGGCATTGCACTTTCCTTAAGAAATACGTTTACTGGCAACCGCCGGGAAGTTTCCGGGTCACTGTGTACCTTTGATTTCCAATTTTCTGAGCTGGTACGCTCTACCGCGGGAGCTTCGCTTAACGGCATTCCACAGGATGACAACAACCTGGTGAGTCGCTCTTATAGGTATATTTTTGAAAAAGCCGGTCGCGAGCCGGTGCCAATTCATGTTTCTTGTGAAGTCAATATTCCGTTAGAGCGCGGTCTTGGCGCTTCCTCGACGGCAATTTTAGCCGGCTTGGTGTTGGCCAATGAAATGCTGCGGGAAATCTACCAGGAAGCCTATACCGTAGAGCAGCTATTTGATTTTGCCACCGATATTGAAGGTCATCCCGATAATGTTGCACCGGCAATCTATGGTGGCTGGGTCTTAAGTGTCTGGGATGAAGCAGTGAATAAATACAAAACTTTCCAGCTACCGGTGAACGCGCCGGTGAAAATTGCCGGGGTGGTGCCACACCTCTCCCTCAATACTGAAAAAGCCCGCTCGGTTATTGCCGATAGCTTTCCTATGGAAATATTGATCGCCCAAAGTTCACGCATGGCGCTGTTGGCGCATCTGCTCTCTTTACCGCACTGGTCGGGCTATGAGATGGAAAATTTTCATTTAGCGCTTGATGACCGTATCCACCAGCGCCAGCGCGCTGCTTTTATTCCCGGAATGTTTGAAACGTTTGCAGCCTGGCATAGGCAGGGGTGTTATGGCGCCTTTTTGTCAGGGGCCGGCACCACCTTGTTGGGTTTTTGGCACCGTAACCAGGAGCTTGCCAACCTCGATTTGGGGTATGAGCTGGGCCGCCGGCAGGTTACATCCACCCCGCTGCTACTCGACATTGACCGGGGCGGCCTGATGATTGAGAAAGATTAAGGGCCTTGGCGGCAGCCCGGCCTGCCAGACTTCCGCTACCCCCGCGTTTGTTCCTGAAGGGTTTAAGGAATTCCTGAACTATGGGGCCCCGTGTGTTTTTTAGTTACTAAAAAGCCGGTATTGTGTCGCATGAATGCTTATGTATCTAACGTTAGATATAATTGTCCCGATGGGGCTATGGGCTGGGGAATTGCCAGCAAGGAAGTGTGGCTTGTTGGGAGTTTAAGGCCCCGGGGGGAGCCGAAAACGCCAAGGGCGGCGGCAGGTTTGAGCGATTCAAGCGAAAACCGGTGGCCTTTGGGGCCAGCCGCCGCCCGGTGCTCCCTGTGGGGAGCATGGCGTTTGAGGCGCGGGGGGCGGTTGAGCGCCCCCGTATTGTCAACAATATGGGCTTTGCTGTAAAATATACGCGGCAAGATCTTCAGCTTAAAGAGTCCAGAGAGACATTGCCTATGGACGTGCCGGGAAAGTAGTGGCGGATGATCTGGCGATAACTGAGGTTGTGTTTTTCTGCCATGAATTTGGCGCCCCACTGGCACATACCGACCCCATGCCCATAACCCCGCCCTGATACTATTAGGTTGCCGCCCTGTTGTTTTAAGCCAAAGAAGGTTGATTTGATTCGGCTGGCGCCAAGTTTCATCCTAAAGTCGTCGGCGCGGATTATTTTGATGCCGCTGGCGGTGCTCGCTTGCAGGGTTTTCACGCGTTTTGATGGGCTGCGGTCTTTTACTTGCAGCGATCTAATTTTACCGAGGCCCAGGCGGCTGCCGATTTCGGCAAGCGAGACGGATTCTTTCCAGCGATAGACCGGAGCGGGTTCGCAGTAGCGGGAATGCTGGGCGGGCAGGTAGGCAAAATCGCTGCCCCAGACTTCACGGGCTGAGGCGGTATGGCCGCCACATGAGGAGTGAAAGAACACCTGGGCTAATTGGCCTGAAAAGTTAATTACCTGTCCGCGGGTTGTGGTGACGGCCTCACGCAGGTTTTGTTCATTTTGCACCAAGCCGCCATAGACCTGGTGGTTGGTGGTGCCATCCACATGCCACAGACGACCATTGGCTTCTTTGATTTTTTGAAACAGGTAGGTGCGGGCCACTACCACCTGTGCTTTCAGAGACTCAAGGGGCCAGTTGGGGCTCATTTCGTGACCTGCGACTGAAACCAGATAGTCGTCAAGGGATACCAGATTGATATAGGTGAAGTGGCCTTTTCGGACGGCAATTTCCAATTCACCGGGATAATTTTTACCCTTGAAGCGAAACAGTTTTCCTGAGACACTCAATACGCCACTGGCGGTTGGGATGAAGTTGCCGCTCCCTGTTTCTGTACCGTTTTTACTGCGAAAGCGATAACGACGGGTTTCGACAGGTAGTGGTGAGCCTTCATATAATTTGACGCGGATAATTTCGCTGCCGGGCTGAAAAAAATCGTCGTTGGTATTGTCATTGAAAAATCCTTTTTCAAATATAAAATTGCCAGTGTGTTGGCCTGTTGGCCTGTTAGCGTGCCGGCGTTGGTAGTGTTCAGGGGGGGTACAAAAGGCCAGCAGCAGGATGGCGCTGCCATAGACAAGGTTTTTCCCCATAATAAGAGTATCGGCGTTTTGGTCTGCTTGTTTGATTGGTAAAAATAACAAAACTTGACGTTGGGGTGAATAATTTAGGCGTGGAGCATGAGGCTATCTGATTGGTTCAACAGGAAAAGAGTAATATTCTTGGGTGCTTTGTTGGTTGTAATACTGGTTGTTCTGGTTTTTGTAAAGGGTCAAAGTAATGAGATTGTGCTGCAGGCAGAGAGGGGCAGTATTATCGAAGCTGTTTATTCTCTTGGCACCGTTAAATCAGAGAATACTTATACCTTAAAGTTAGCTGTCGCTTCGACGGTGCGCCAACTATACATTAAAGAGGGGGATATTGTCAGAAAAGACCAGGCCCTGATAACGACGGATTCCAACATTACCTTTCGGGCGCCGTTTTCGGGAACGGTTTCCCGACTCTACTACCAGCCGGGTGAAATTGTTATGCCGGGCAATCCGGTGCTGGTATTGCTCGACGAAAAAAACCTTTACCTGCAGCTGGCTTTAGACCAACAATCGGCAATTCGGGTACGCCCGGGAATGAAAGCCGAACTCTCGTTTGAGAATATCCGCAACACCAAGCTTGAGGGTAAGGTGGAGAGAATTTATCCCGCAGACAACCAGTTTCTTGTTAAAGTTAAAGTTAACGATTTGCCAGATGGAATTTTACCTGAAATGACAGCCGATGTCGCCATTGAAGTTGCTCGTATTGAAAACGCCCTGCTGGTACCTTTACGGGCAATCCAGCGGGGGAAGGTGCTACGCCGGCGTAACGGGCGCAAGGAGCTTGTCGCGGTAAAGATTGGGGCCGTCAACAGCGAGCGGGCAGAGTTGTTAGAAGGTGATCTCACAACAGAAGACGAGCTTATTATCAGAAATTAGCATGCTGTTTCTTGCCTTGCGCCACCTTGTTTCGCGACCACAGCAAACGCTGTTGACTTTTGTCGGCATCAGCCTGGGCGCAGCCGCCTATATTATTTTCAGCGCCATAATGTTAGGGTTTCAGGAAGTCATTCTGGATCAACTAATCAACAATGACGCCCAGGTCAGAATTTCTCCGCGCGACACTGTTATCACGGAAGAAAGCTTTCGGGGCGTTTTTTTTGGCGACTATGAAGTCCGCTGGTTGCGTCCGCCATCGGGTAAGACAAATTCACAGTACCTCAGTAATGTGCATGGCTGGTTTGAAAAGTTAGCCGCAGAGCCTCTGGTCGAGGCCTTTGCACCCCAGCTCAAGCGACAGGTAACTTTGGTTAAGGGGCGTAACTCTGCCCCGGCTTCCCTGACAGGTATTATTCCTGAGAAGCAGAGCCAGATAACCACCATTGAGAAATACATTTTTGGCGCTTCTCTTGCCGATCTAAATCATGGGGAAGGCTTGCTGGTTCTCGGCGATGGTCTGCTGGGCAGACTGGGCTTGCGCGAAGGCGAAAGTGTTCAGGTGTTGAGTCCTGGAGGTGGTCTCAGGCCAGCGCGGGTCATTGGCGTTTTGCGCAGTGGTAACCGTTTTCTGGATGATACTGTGGCCTATGCGTCGCTGCGTACGGTGCAATCGCTGACGTCTTCTGCCGGCGAGATCAGCGACATTGCCGTAAGGCTCAAAGATGCGCAGTTAGCTGCTGTTCTGGCAGAGCGTTGGGCGCAGTTTACTCATGATAAAGTGGAAAGCTGGGATATGGTAAACCGGAATACTCTGTCAGTATTTCGCACCCAGGACATCATGCGCAATTCCATTACGTTTGTAATTACGTTAATTGTCGCCTTTGGAATTTATAATATCCTCAATATGGTAGTAAACCAGAAGAAAAAAGAAATTGCCATCCTGCGCTCTACCGGTTATGATCGCAGCGATACCATCAGGCTTTTTATGATCCAGGGTATTATACTTGCGGTAGCTGGTATTATCGCCGGCTCTCTGGTAGGATATATTTCTTCCAAAGCTTTAGAAACCATCAAGATCGTCGAAGGCGATGCCCATACGCCACCGCGCTACTTTATGATTTCGTATAATATAATGATCTATCTTAAGGCGGCTATCCTGACCCTGACGAGCGCAGTGCTGGCAAGTTATCTGCCAGCGCGCGCTGCTGGAAAGCTTTCTCCCATTGAAATTATTCGGGGTTCATGAATATGAAAGGTATTGAGATTTCGAGTATTTATAAGGCTTTTGGCGAACCACCCATAAAGGTACTCAAAAATATCAACTTATCAATTCCAGTAGGTCAATTTGTCGCGGTGACTGGTCGTTCGGGTAGCGGTAAATCCACCTTGATGTATGTTATGAGTGGGTTGGATGAACCCACTTCGGGAACTGTATCAATTAACGGTCAGGATATTTATGCCATGGAATCTGCTGAACTGCACCGCTTTCGCAACCGCCACATTGGTTTTGTCTTTCAGTTTCATTACTTGCTGCCCGAACTCTCAGCCCATGAAAATATTTTGATGCCAGCGCGTAAAACAAACCGTCATGAAGAGCTTGTTGATAAAGCCGATGAATTGCTCAAACTTTTTAGCATAGCACATTGCCGTGACAAAAGACCATCCCAAATGTCGGGCGGCGAGCAGCAGCGTGTTGCCATTGCCCGAGCACTGATCATGAATCCCGACTTTTTGTTTGCCGATGAGCCAACCGGTAACCTCGATTCGGTCAATGGGCAAATCGTGATGGATCTTTTTACCCGCATCAACCGTGAGCTGGGTACGACCATTGTGATGGTAACCCATGAGGATGATTATGCCGCCCGAGCTGAACGCAATATTGTTTTGGTGGATGGCCAGGTACACAGCGATACAACAGTTGCCAGAAGACGAAAAAAGTCGCTTACTATATCTTAGAATTCAGAAACGTTGCCTTCGCGAGGCTGCCAGCAGTGCCCACAGAAAACGAAATAGAATTATGGTAATGGCCAGCGATACCGCCGCGCCGGAATACGAAAAACCCAGAAAGTAATTATAAGCCCCGTGTAAAAACGACGCCGCAAGGTAGCCGGCCGCCAGCAGGGTGAGGGCGGCCCCCTCGATCGCGAGCGCATAGGCATGCCCCCAAAGCGCCGCATAGCCGGCATGTCCCAAATTGCCCAAGAGCAGCCGCGGCCAGGTCTGTTCGCTACCATAGCTTAGCACGTAGAGTACGTTTTCTCCACCAGCAAACCCCAGAGCTGCTGCAAGAGCTGCTAACAGGTAACCACTGCGGCCAATTTGCCGTTCTTGCCGCACGGTGAGAAAAAAAGCCAGAAATTTAAATGCCTCTTCTACCGGCCCCACAATCAGAAAAAATAACCAGAAATCTGGCCAGTAAAACGAAGAAACCCCTTTAAGAAAAATTTCCAAAAAAACGTGGGATATCACACCGGCGACCGGGCCGGCTAATACGCCATAAAAAAAAGCCCGCAACAAAAGACCGCGACGCGCTCCACCAGCAGTCAAGGCAAAGAAAAATACAAAGACGAGCGAGGCGGCAAAAAACAGCAGGGGGATGTACAGCGCTTCGCGCACGTCTTAAGCGTCAGTATGCCACGGGGTAAACATTTTTTTGATTAAAAAGCCGCTGAGCTTAATTCCACTGGTAATCATTTTGAAAAATGATTTAGGATAGACAAAATGCAGCGCGGCTAACAGTGCGTCATAAGTCTCTTTGTTGAAGGGGTACCACCATAAATTGCGCCGCGGGTTTACTATATCCCAGTTGATGACTTTGGCATGGGTCATTTCATGCAGCCCTAAGGCAGAATGGGTGCGCCCAATTCCCGATTCCTTCCATCCCCCCCATGGGGTTTCTGATAGACCATGGGTGTAGAGGTGATCGTTGATAGTGGTAACGCCGGATTCAAGACGCTGGGCAATTTTGCGTCCTAATTTCAAGTTGCGGGTAAATATAGAAGAGGTCAGCGCCATCGTACTGTCATTGGCTAACCGGATGGCTTCTTCCATATCGTGAAATTTCATCACCGGCAAGACAGGGCCAAAAGTCTCTTCACGCATTAAGGTCATTTCATGGTTGACATTGGTCAGGAGAGTTGCCGGGTAAAACCATCCTTTAGCCTGACCAACTACCTGTGACTGGGCAATAATTTTCGCGCCTTTTTTGAGTGCTTCACCCACTTGGGTTTTGACAGTTGCCAGCTGCTCAGCGGTGGTCATGGCTCCTATATCCGTATTAAAATTTTCATCATAGCCGTGGCGCAAAGCTCTAGTTTTGGCAGCCAAAAGTGCCACAAATTCTTCATAGACATCCGCATGTACATAGATGCGCTCTACCCCACCGCACGACTGCCCGGCGTTCTGGTAGCCAGCCCACGCAGCGGCATTGGCGGCCCGCTCCAGGTCTGCATCGGGTAACACAATCATGGGATCTTTGCCACCCAATTCCAAAGAAAGAGGAGTCAGGGTTGGTGCAGCGGCCGCCATGAGTTTTTTTCCCGTGGGAACTGAGCCCGTAAAAAAAATTTTATCAATGCGGTTGGCAAAAAAAGCCTCCGCGACCGCACCACCCGATCCAATGACATGTTGAAACAGACCTTCGGGCAGCTCACCCGCAGCGACAATTTTTTCAATTGCCTTGCCGGTTACAATGGTTGCCGCCGCTACTTTCAACATAACCGCATTGCCGGCCATCAAGGCCATACAGATTTCCCCAAAAGGAATCGAAAGTGGATAATTCCATGGACTAATGATGCCCACAACCCCCAGAGGCAAATGATGTAATTCACTGCGCTTGTTAAAAAATAAAATAGAGGATGTCTTTAATTTTTGTGGCTTCAGATGTTTCGCAGTATTTTTCGCATACCAGTCAGCCGCTAACGCACAGGGAATTACTTCGGTGGCTAAAGCATCGGTGCGGGTTTTGCCGTTTTCACGACTGACAATTTCAGCTAATTCTTCCGCATGCTCTACAACATAGCGGCGCATTTTCTGCAAGTGGCGGGCTCGCTCTTGGAACGATAAGGTGGCCCACTCCTGCTGCGCTGCTCTGGCCCGAGCAAAGCGCTGCGGCATGTTGGAAAGATCATCCTCAGGCACCCGACCAATTTCGGATAGTGTTGCTGGGTTGACACTGCGGATTTCCCGTGTTACTACCTTTTTTGGCGTTTTCTTCCGCAATGACTTTACTTGAGCTTTAGACACTAAAGTAGTTTTTGCTTTCTTAGTTATAGCTTTGCTGCTTTTCGTTGTGGCAGACAGAGTTTTAACCGGTTTTCTGGCAGAGAGATTTTTTTTCGGCATAATGTTTTACTGTTTCCTGATGAAATGATTTAGTTGTACCTTCCGGTTAGTTTACACTTGGTAAAATAACATCCTCACAGTTTTTTGAGAAATTCGTCCATCTCTTTATCTTCATCCGAAGGATATTTGGTATTAAACTCTAACGGTGAGGTAAAGGTAAAAAATTTCTCTAACCGCGCTAACTGAAAAATATTCTGGATTTTAGGCGGGGCGCCAAATAAGATCATCGTCTTACCCGCATTTTTGGCCGCATTGAGTACCTTAATGAGTGCCCCCAAACCCGATGAGTCAATGTACTCAATTTTAGAAAGGTTGATCCCCACAGTTTTTTCATTAGCACTGGTAATCTTTTGCTGCAGCTCGTGTTCAAAACCGTCAGATTTCAGGATGTCAAGTTTTCCAGCAGGAATAATTTCCAATGCATTATTTCTTCTTTTGACTTTCATTTCCATAGTTTTGACTTTCTGTTCTACCTGACAGTTTTGTCAACTAAGAAAGTGCCTTATTGCAATAATACTCCCAACTAATCTATCGAGCAGCAATTAACTTAAACGGCCAACAGCCGACCTTTTCTTAAAATTCCTGAACACAAGATGTATAGCCACATAAAGAAAAAGGTGGGCCGCCCCAAAAACTTATGCCGCTTTTTGCGGCGTACACCGCAAAAAAACTGGGGCACCGGTTCTCGGTAACCCTCAACCTAAGCCTGCCAGCTTCCCTCCCCCCGGCTTTGCCTTACCTTGAAACACACCGGGGTATGGAATTCCATGCTGTATAAGGAAAACTCTGTTCAGGAATTCCTGAACATGATGGGGAATTCCA
>CALHRC010000080.1 GCA_938038265.1 uncultured bacterium | reverse complement strand
CTACTACATCATCCCCCGCATCTATAACACGCCATTACACTCACTGAAACTCGCCAATTGGCATTTCTGGGTTTCTACTTTAGGTATTGTTTTCTATGCCATCCCAATGTACTGGGGGGGGATTGCCCAGTCGCTGATGTGGAAGCAATTTAATGCGGATGGCACACTTACTAATCCCGACTTTCTGCAGACCGTCACCCAGATTATCCCTATGTACGTCATCCGCTCTGTCGGCGGCACCATGTATTTAGTGGGCTTTTTGCTGATGGCCTGGAACCTGCTCAAAACCATGAAAAAAGGCAAACTGATCGCCAATGAAAGCGCCTCGGCGCCCGCCATGTCGAAAGGCAGTGAAGATGAACATTCGCGCTACAAACACAGAATTCTTGAGCGTAAGCCCATTTGGTTTACCATCCTCATTTTTGTAGCAATCTTCATTGGTGGGGTTGTGGAGTATGTGCCCATGGCGCTGGTGAAAGACAACATACCGCGTATTTCTGGCGTAAAACCATATACACCTCTCGAACTCGAAGGTCGGGATATTTACATCCGGGAAGGCTGCAACACCTGCCACTCGCAGATGATCCGTCCCTTTAGATCGGAAACCGAACGCTATGGCGAATACAGCAAGGCCGGGGAAAGTATCTACGACCATCCCTTTTTGTGGGGATCTAAACGCACTGGTCCCGATTTAGCTCGTGAAGGCGTAAAAGAACCAGCGCAAGGGCGTTTCTGGCGCACCAATGCCTGGCATTATGACCACCTTATAGATCCCCGCAAGGTCTCTCCGGGGTCGATCATGCCAGCTTACCCATGGCTTGCAGCCAATGCGCTTGATACTTCACTTACAGAAAAAAAGATCCGAGCGCTGACTAAAATTGGTGTTGAATATCCGCAAGGCTATGACAAGCAAGCATTGGCGGATCTCAAAGACCAGGCTGCCAAAGTGGCCAAATGTACCGGAGCTGAAGCCAAAGCCGACAGTGAGATCATCGCTGTAATCGCTTACCTGCAGCGTCTGGGAACCGATATTAAAGGACAGCAGTCTTACGCTGCGATCTGCGACTGAAGCGGTTTCAGAAGATGATTAAAAATGTACTGGGCAATATCGAGGGGGTAGGACTCTACCCCGTACTATCCCTGATAATTTTCTTCGTGTTTTTTATTTTAATGCTGGTCTATGTCATTAGGCAGAAGCGCAGTCATATGGATAAGATGTCTGCCCTGCCCCTTGAGGATGACAAAGACAATACAAGGAGTTTATAATGAGCCACAATGAACAGGATAAAGACAAGTTACTCGACCATGAATACGATGGTATTCGGGAACTTGACAACCACATGCCCCGCTGGTGGATACTGGGATTTTACTTTACGATTGCTTTTAGCGTCGTTTATATAATCTACTATCACTTTGCTGGCGGCCCTTCTTCAGCGCAAGAATATGAAGCCGAAATGGCAGCTGCCCCCAAACGCACCACACCAGAAACGGATACTACCGGGGGTAGCGGCATAACCTTGCTGACGGATGCTGAAAGCCTTAAAGCCGGCGAAGCCCTCTATATTGCGCAGGCCTGCATTGGCTGCCATAAACCTGATCTAGGCGGTTCGGTGGGACCCAACCTGACCGATGACTACTGGATCCACGGCTGTAAACCGGAAGAAGTCGCCGCTTCCATTAAGAGCGGCTTTCCCGAAAAAGGCATGACCCCTTACGGCAACAACCAACCTCTCTCGGCCGAAAAGATGCAGCAATTAGTGAGCTACATTTTTTCCAAGAAAGGAAGCAAACCCGTAGGAGCTAAGCCTATAGATCCTGCCAGGGAGAAACTCTGTAAGTCCTGAAGTGCCATCGGCCTGCCCCGCCAAGGCAGGGCAGGCCTTACTATGTTTTAATATAAACTTTTCTTGACACTGTAACTCTGCCTCACATAGGGGTGGGGGTATGCTGGCCAGTTGACAATTGGGCCACTGGCAGCTCACCGGCGGAGCAGTGCCGCCACTGGAGTTTTTCAATATGTACACCGCTTCTGATCCGACTCTCAAACCAGAAAAGGATACCGAAGGATACCGAGATAAATTAAACACTATAAACGAAGAGGGCAAACGCAAATGGATTTATCCTAAAAAACCCAAGGGGCGTTTCTACAACTGGCGCACGTGGTTCAGCTGGCTCTTGCTAGGGCTAATGTTTGGCGGGCCATTTGTCAAAGTAAACGACCAGCCAATCTTGCTACTTAACGTGTTAGAGCGTAAGTTTATTATTTTTGGTCTGGCCTTTTGGCCGCAGGATTTTCATCTGGTGGTTTTAGCGCTGCTCTGCTTGGTACTGTTTATTGTACTCTTTACCGCCATTTTTGGACGCATCTGGTGCGGCTGGGCCTGCCCACAGACTATTTTCATGGAGATGGTCTTTCGTAAAATTGAATACCTGATAGAAGGTGACTTTAACGAACAGCGCAAACTGGATTCAGAACCATGGAATAGCAGAAAGGTCTTTAAGAAATCGCTGAAACTGGGAATTTTTTATATCTTGTCCTTTGTGATTGCCAATACTTTTCTGGCCTACATTATTGGTATCGATGAACTTTGGAAAATCATCAATGATCCGATCCAAGAACACCTGACTGGCTTTATTGCTATCAACCTGTTTACTTTTGTCTTCTTCATGGTCTTTGCCCGCTTTCGTGAACAAGCCTGCCAGATTGTCTGCCCTTATGGTCGTTTTCAGTCGGTGCTGGTGGATAACAACACAATTGCCGTTACCTATGATTTTAAACGTGGCGAAAGTCGCGCCAAACTGAGCGCTCGTAAAGGCCAAGATGACAAGCAATTTGGTGATTGCATTGACTGCGGTCTCTGTGTGCGGGTCTGCCCCGCCGGCATTGATATCCGCAATGGCATCCAGCTTGAATGTATCCAGTGTACCGCCTGCATCGACGCCTGCGACTCTGTCATGGACAGTATCAACAAACCGAGAGGCCTGATCCGCTATACTTCTTACAATGGCGTAACGGAAGGCTATAAGATGAAAAGCAACTGGCGTACCTATGCCTACAGCGCTGTTCTGGTGGTGCTACTTACCATCTTCTTTACTCTGCTGCTGACCCGCAGCGACACAGAGACCACTTTCTTAAGACAGCGCGGCACCCTCCACATTACCCTGGAAAATGGGGATATCGGCAACCTCTATACCTATAAGATCGTCAACAAGACCTTCCGTGAACAACCTTATGAGCTACGGGTTATCGATCCCCCCACAGCTAACCTGCAATATGTGGAAGCTATTAAACCCTTAGCACCCCAGAGTGTTTTTGACGGGCGGGTGATTATCTCGCTCAAACCCGAACAACTGCAGGGCAGCAGCACACCGATCAGGGTCGGGGTTTTCATTCACGGTAAACAGGTGGAAGATATCAAATCATCGCTGCTCGGCCCCGGGAATACTCGATGAAAGAAAAAACTTTTTGGCCTTGGGGGATTATTCTCTCCTTAGGCCTCTTTATGGCGGGTACCTTAGGCTTTGTCTTTTTAAGTTTTCAGCATCGGGTGGATCTAGTACAGGAAAATTATTACCAGGCCGACCTGGACTTCAACCACCGCCATGAAGCCCGCCAGCGGCTACAGGGTTTGGCCGAACAACCAAACTACCACCTATACCGCGATGGCACCTTAGAGTTAACCCTGCCCGACGCTCTAACCGGCGCCAACAGCAAAGCTGAGCTGCAACTTTATAATCCCACGAACCCTGCTTTGGATCGCAAATTGACCCTTAGCCCCCTGCAGAAACACCAGCGCGTCACTACCGGACCCGAACTGCAACGACAGAAATGGCGCCTGAAGGTGCAATATACAGTAGGATCTCTGTTGTTCTATGACGAAAAAGTTTTGAATGATCCAGATTGACCCTTTTCAGTTTTCGGCAGCCGCCTTTCTTTTCGGATTGCTGGGCAGTATTCACTGCATCGGGATGTGCGGACCAATTGCCCTGGCACTGCCGCCAGAAAGTAACCCGCTAATAGAAATTATCGGCCGCTTACTGTATAATTTAGGACGCACCTTTTCATATGTCATGCTCGGCCTATTAGCCGGAACCATTGGCGCCGGAGCGAATCTAATGGGAATACAGAACTGGCTCTCGACCAGCAGCGGAGTGCTGCTGATTCTGCTAGCTTTGCTTGCCGGAGGAAAACTCAATGTACCCGGAACAGGCCGGATCTCCCAATGGTTGCGGCCATACCTCTCTGCTCTGTTCCGCAAACGGCACTTAGGCGCTCTAGCTGGCATTGGCCTGCTCAATGGCTTATTGCCCTGTGGCTTTGTCTATAGCGCCTTAGCCGGCGCCATGAACGGAGGCTCACCCGCCAATGCCGCTCTCTTTATGAGTTTTTTTGGCTTAGGCACCCTACCCGCCATGTTTACCACCGCGCTTTTCGGCAATCTGATGTCGGCTGCATTCAGAGAACGCTTTATTAAATTAGCACCGGTAATAACTGTCTTATTGGGCCTACTTCTGGTATTGCGCGGCCTGGAATTAGACATCCCCTACATCAGCCCGGGAGGAACTCATAGCAGCCACCATTGATGAAATCAATTTTTCTTCTCCAACAAATGTACACGCAGTTTGGCCGCTTTTTTCTGAACATCGTCAAGCTCAAGCGCCAGCTCTTCAGCCTTAGGCGAATTTACCTTCTCTTGGATTTTCAGCTCCCGTAGCAGGCTCTGTTGCCTGCGGTCAAGTTCGCGCACCCTGGCGGTTAACAAAATTTCCCGCAGGCGCTTGCGCGCTTCCGCTTCGGTAGAGTTGACCTGTTGTTCAGATTGAAAAACCTCTTCATACTCTATGATTAACCCTGAAAGATCATTTTGCAACCCGACGGGCAGCAGATTGATAACAGAGGTCAGATGATCCCAATCCCACGCTTCGCCGCCCAAAAAGCGGTCGCGAAAAAAAGAATACAGCAGAAAACCGTTTTCAGTTTCCCAGTGGTGTTCTTTAAGCAAATCGTCTTCTTTACTCCACAAATTGGGATATTTTAATAATAATGCTATAATATCTTTTTCGCTGCGATTTAATACTTGAGGCGCTTTGGATACCTCTTCTTTTTCTCTGCTACTAGGCGACACTGCAATGGCCCCTTTAGCCTTTTGGCGAAAATCTTGTTTTAGTAACGCAAGTTCAATTTGCAATACGGGTGCCGCCGCTTCAAGATAGCTAATACGCTCTAATTCAGAAGATAGGGTGTCTAAATGAGCGAAAAAATCCCCCACAGCTCGTTTTTTTTCGGATAACTGGGAGATATTGTATTTGTGATGAAAGAAATACCACAGGGTAAATGACAACTCATCGCGGGCGTCATCAAGCAGCATGAGTAGCTCGTCGGTTGTTTTCTGCCGCGACAGATCAAACGGATCGGTTTTTCCCTGGCCACTATCTATATTCGTAACCCGCACTGTGAGCTGGTTGCCCCGCCCCACATTCATTGCCTTAAACGCAGCTTCAATACCGGCGTTATCACTGTCGAAGAACAGAATAACCCGATCGGTATAACGCTTGAGAAGTTTCGCCTGTTCGGGAGTAAAAGCAGTACCTAAGGGAGCCACCGCATTTTTGATGTTCCTCTCCCACAGGCCAAGCACATCAAAATAACCTTCAACAAGGATTGCGGTACCGGCGCGGCGGATTTCATCTTTTGCTTCAAACAGATGGAACAGGGTGTTTTTTTTCTGAAACAGCACACTGTCGGGAGAATTGATGTATTTTCCGGTATTCTCACGGGCTTCTAAAATGCGACCGCCGAAAGCGATAGTGTTGCCCTGCAGGTCGTGGATAGGAAATATAAGGCGCCCGCGGAATCGATTGTAGGTTTCCCTGCTATCCTGGCTGGTGCCCAAAAGCCCTAACAGGTGCAGGTTTTCCAGAGCGACTTTCTGTTTTTCGGGGTTACCCGAGAGCAGTTGCTGTAATTTATTTTCAAGAAAGCGAAAATCATTTGGGGCATAGCCGATCTTGAAATGCTCGATTGCCCCGGCAGTCACCCCACGTTCTTTGAGATATACATCTGCTTTAGATTGCGGCAACTGCTTTTGGTAGAGCTGGGCCACCCAGACCTGCAGGTCGGCCAGCGCTTTCTTTTTATCTTTTTGTTCGTCAGAGGCACTGCCTCGCTCTTCCAGGGTAATGCCGGCATATTCGGCCAACAAACGTAGCGCTTCAGGGAAGGCAAGGCGCTCGTATTCCATAACAAAAGAAATGACATTACCCCCTTTGCCACAGCCAAAACACTTAAAAATACCTTTTTCAGGAGAAACCGAAAAAGAAGGGGTTTTTTCATTATGGAAGGGACACAGACCCCAGAGGTTATTTCCTTTGCGTTTGAGGGCTACATATTTCCCGATATAGCCGTCAATAGGCACGGCCTGAAGTATGCGCTCAACATCTCGGGACATGTAAAAATAAAAGACCCCCTCTGCTAAAGAGTCTTGTCACGACAAGAAAGTTTTAGCCAGGACCGGAGAAAGGCGGTCTTAGCCGTCGCCGAAAATCTGCTTTTTACGCTCTCTTTTACGCACCGCAGCATCACGAGCTCTTTTCTTGAGCACACTGGGTTTTTCATAAAATTCGCGTTTTTTCAGTTCAGTTAGAATGCCAGAATTGGCTACATCCCGCTTAAAGCGCTTGAGCGCCACTTCAATAGGCTCGTTATCGCGGACATCCACGCCGCTGGTAAAATAGCTGTATATATCCATTCAAATATGTTTCTCCGGTTATAGTTTGGGACAACTTTCAAAGTAAGAACATAATGTCCAGCTTTTTACATTCGAGCCATCTGGCGGTAAATAGTTTCAGCGAGACCAAATTCCACCTGGTGCGCCATCTGGCCCACCCTCTCGGCTAAAAGCATCTCATCAAAAACCTCTTCTGCAAAACCGCCATGAATTAGCCCTTCTTTGCCAATACTCTTCTTCATTTCTTTAAACATCTTTTCTAAAAAAAATGCCTCAAACTGCTCGGCCGCTTCATACAGTTTGGCGCGACCAGGGTCAGAGCCAATATGCTCCCGGATCTGCTCTCTCGTCAAACGGCGGCTCACCTGCCCGCCTGACAGACTCATGGCGGTTTCCGTCGCCAAAGAACGCCGTAACTCCTGCTCAAAACCAGAAGGAGGCGAAGTTTTCTTTACCGGAGCGTTCTTCAGACGACGCTCCAGTTCGGTTTCATAAGACCGATATAAAAAAGGATCAATCCCTCTTGTTTGCATACATCCTCACAAAATAACCAGTTCGGCATGCAGCGCACCCGCCGCGTGGATGGCTTTCATAATATCGATAATATCCGCCGCACTCAACCCCAACCGGTTGAGGCCATCCATTAGCTCCTGTACTGTTGGCGCTTCTTCAAGTACCTGCCCAGCCACTTTGGTTTTCTCATCGGAACCTTTAACCGTTATGCGGATATTATTTTTGGTCACCGCAACCTTCGAAAGACCCACGCCGCCGCCCATGACCACCGTGCCCGACCGTGGATCAATCACCACCTTGGCCTTGGTCTGCACTTCTACCGGCAAATTAAAAAGCTCAGCAACAAATTTGACCGGCTCTGCTCCATCCGGAAGGCGCACCACCAAGGTGCCACTGTTTTCCAAGGCCGCAGCGTTGGGGAAACGGGCATTGATCACCTCGAGTAGATTTTTTGCGGTATTGACATCAAAATGCAGCAGCGACAGGCGGATGTATTTCACCGCTGGATTATTCACGTCAGTGACCCAAAAATCCTGACGCACTTCTTTTTCCATGATGGCCCCACCGGGGATAAAAACAGTATTCTGGCGATCATGCTGGTTACGCCGGAAAGTATTTCTGCGGTTGCGGAAAGGATACTGACCGGCAGAATCATCCTCACCAAATGATGTATCGTCTAGTTTGCCCGGCATACCTGCCTGGGCAGCAGCATAAATCACCCCGTCAGCGGCAGCTAACGGAGTCTGCAGTAAAAAACCACCTTGCAGTGACCTGGCATCACCAATCGAAGAAACCCAAATATCAATAGGATCTCCCGGCCGGGCAAAAGCGGGCACGCGGGCCATCACCATAACAGCGGCGATATTGCGCGCTTCAAAACCGCGTTCAGGCAGATCAATGCCGCGATACGATAACACCTTACGCAGGGCGTCAATCGCCAAGGGACTGCGGCTATCGCCTGTCTGTGGCAGACCGACAACAAGACCATAGCCGACCAGCTGGTTTTCGCGTAGGGTTGAAATCCGCACGACTTCGCGCAACGGCAGGGTCAAAGACGCCAGATCCGTTATGAAAAGCCCAAATAATATGGCAAAGAAGAAGAGTCTCAGTATCATGGGTTCAATCCCCCCAATATCTGTTGCAGGTGGCGCAGCAAAATCTGCTGTTTTTCCTGCTCGGAAAGTTCAGCAGTACTCACCGGCTGTGGCGGTGTGGTATCAGCGGGATTACGCGGCGGCTTCAGGTTAATGGTCGTGTTGCGCACCACTGGCGGTTCGCTGACAATCACAATGGCCAGTTCGGCAAGCTGAGAGGAGCGTACCGTACGATTTTTCACCTGGCGGGGGTCAAAAAGCGCGCTTAGTTGTACCTGGGCCGGCTTGCCATCCACCCTAACATTGCGGGTTGCTTGCAGTGTGTAAACGCGCCCGTCATTGCGGGCTTCACCGACAATTCCGGCAATACGAAAGGAAAGGCCATCTTTGAGTTTGTAGCGCACCTTATTGTTGCGGTTATCCGCTCTTGACTGCTCTGACGAATTTAGAAAAGGCAGGTTTTTCGTATCGGGATATAATTTCAACTCCAGCTTATCGCTGCGCTCCCACTTGGAATCGACATCGGTGACCAGATTTTCATCTACCAAAATTTCAAGAATATCCCCGCTGCGTACCGCAGAAATATAGGGATTGTGATCTTGCCACAGACTTGTCTGTGCCCACAGCGCCCTGGAGCCTGAAATAACGGCCAGTGATACCATGATGCCCAAAGCAGCTTTAGTTACGCTGCGCTGCCTATATTCTGCCGCTTGCATATAGTTCATGGCCCTTCAGGAATGACAGTTTGATTATCGACCAGAATACCGCGGAAATTGCGCCCTGCCGCGTTCAAGGTGACCTTTTCTCCCAGACGTGCGGCATGGGCCAGTCGCCCGTGGATTTCAATAGATATGGCGGCGTTTTCCCAGCGCAGCGTAACCGGCGTCCCTGAAGGTAGCCGCGCCACGGCAGGACGGGTAATGGTCTCCCAAGTATGAAAGTGCCCTCCCCTACCAACCAGGCGCAGCTCCAGTTGCCGCCCACGGGGCGCTTCGTAAGCAATAACCTCAGCCTCTGCCGGCGCCATTAGATTCTGGTGGGGAATTCCCCACCGCAGCAGCTCCTGTTCTGAAAGCTGGCGCAGGCGGGGGATCACCACGACGTCGCTGCGGATTGTCGCCGGATAAAGACCGGCCTGGTAGAAAAATATTTCTAGCTCAGGTGCCTTCAGGCGGGTGTTCTTTTTCGGCAGGGGCAACGGACAAAAGGCACTGAGTGCGGCCCTTTCTTGCGAACTTAATACTTGGGACTCGGCGACCAGGTCAAGCAGGCAGATATCCGCCTTACCGGATTCAAGCGTTTCCCGCAACAGATACTCTTTGGCTGTTATGGGTGTCACCAACAGGTAAATAGGCATAACTATAACAGAAAACCTCAAGGGAAGAAGCAGAGCTTTTCTGTTACCGGCTCGACTCATCAGCGTTTGAGATTAATGGCTGTCGAAAGCATTGAGTCAGAGGTCTGGATGGATTTTGAGTTCGACTCATAGGCCCGTTGGGCGACAATCATCTGCACCATTTCTTCGGCCAGGTTAACATTACTCATTTCGAGAAAACCCTGCAGCAGGGAACCAAAACCATTTAAGCCCGGGGTACCGGGGATTTCAGGCCCTGAAGCAGGCGTCTCTTTAAATAAATTGCGCCCAATGGCTTTCAAGCCAGCAGGGTTGACAAACCGGTAAATTTCTATCTGACCAATAACAGTAGGCCGCATGTCGTCGCCGATATTGATGCTCACCTCACCCTGTTCTGAAATTGTCAGCGTCTCGAGGATGGCATCGGGCGGTAAGATGAGTTGTGGTTCAAGCATATAGCCGTCGCTGGTAAGCACCTGGCGGTTGCTGTCGATTTTAAAATCGCCGTTGCGCTGGTAGGCAAATGTTCCGTCGGGCAGCAGAATCTTGAAAAAGCCAATGGAATTGGAAATAGCAATATCGAGCTTATGACCGGTAGCCTGCAGAGAGCCCATATCAAATATCTTTTGGGTGGCTGCCGGGCGCACGCCCACGCCGACATTCACTCCGGTGGGGATTTCGCTTACGGAAGTTGCCGGCGTTCCAGCTAAGACTTGGTGCTGGTACAGCAGGTCCTCAAAATCTACCCGGTTTTTCTTAAAGCCGACGGTATTGACATTGGCCAGGTTGTTGGATATCGTATCAATCTGAAATTGCTGCGCTATCATGCCGGTAGCGCCGGTCCACAGAGATCTCACCATAGTTCTTTTATCGGTAAAGTTCAGAGAAAGGAAAAGAATAAAATCTTTGACCTAATAACTTAGGGTTGCTATTTGGGCCAACTAGTCATGACTACCGACGAGCTGCTGCACAATGCGTGTACCGTATTTGGTGGCAGTGCCACTCTGTTTGACCCGTACGGCCAGATAATTCGCCACCAATCCATCGGTACCTCTAAAGAAGCTAAAGTCATAGGCACAAAAATTTCCCAATGGCTACATCCGGAAGATGAGGCTGCTTTTCAGGTTTTACTAAACAACATAAACCAAAATCCTTTTGTTCCGCTGGTAAGTTATCTGCGCTTGAAAAACCGCCATAACCTTTGGCAGTATTATGAGCTCTGTGTGATTAACCTACAATTGGTTGGGGGTATTGGGGCAAATTTAGGCCTTACCCGCAGTAGTGGCAACCAACAGGGTTTAGCCGATGGTTACCAGCTGATTATAGAAGAATTACCCCAGCCGGTTATGGGCCTGCGTCCGGATGGCACTTTTTATTTTGCCAACCGAGCTGCCAGAGAGCTTTGCGCTAACCCCAATTCACCCGAAAAAATTAACGCAGACAACAGTCCACTACTACTGTTAGCCAATGAGGCAGTAGCGGAGCAGCGCACTATAGAAACTGAAATCCAACTAAGAGATAAACTGTTCCGCATGAAAGCCATCCCCCGGAAAGATGAAAATAATTTTGATTACGCTATTTTAATTGGCACGGATATTACACAATTGGTCGAAATTGAAAATCGCTACCTGGCAAATATCGAAGAGATGCAACGCATCCGGCGGGCTTTTGACAAGAGCGCCATTGTCTCAGAAACAGACCATCGGGGTATTATTACGTTTGCCAACGACACCTTTGTCGAGGTTAGCGGTTTTAGTCGGGAAGAATTACTTGGCCGCACACACCGGCTCATCAAATCGGATTACCATCCACCTGAATTTTTTGCTCACCTGTGGCAGACCATCCGCTCGGGAAAAAGCTGGCGAGGAGAAATATGTAATCGCGCGAAGGATGGCACTACCTACTGGGTGGATAGCTTCATCCACCCTATTACTGACGCCAGTGGCAAAATTACTCGCTTTATAGCAGTGCGGTATTTAATCACAGAAAAAAAACAGGCTGAAGAAGCACGTAATCGCTTAATAGAACAGATACAGCGCCGCAATGCCGATCTGGAAAATTTTTCCTATGTCCTTTCTCATAATATCCGTTCCCCGGTGGCCAATATACTTGGCCTGCTACATATTTTTGAAGGCAGAGACGAGCTAAGTGATTTTAACCAGCAAATTCTCTCTCACTTGGATGAGACAGCCGCTCACCTCGATGAAATGATCCGGGACTTAAATTATATTCTGCAGGTACGCCGTACGGGCACCCTTCCCACAGAAACCATCCATCTAAAAGAGCTTATCGAAAAAGTGCAACATACCCTGGCCAGAGAAATCCGCGACAGCGGCGCAGTCATCGATGTTGACTTGACGAACTGCACCACCCTGCAATCAAATCCCGCCTACCTACACAGCATACTGTTCAATCTGTTCAGTAATGCAATTAAATACCACCGCCCCGGAAAAATACCTCTGCTGAAATTATCCGCACGTAAAGAGAAAGGTGAGGTGATTCTGACAATGCAGGATAATGGCATCGGCATGGATTTGTCCCATGACCCAGAGCGGATTTTTGGTCTTTACACCAGGTTAACCTCTGAAAAACAGGGTAAGGGTATAGGTTTGTATCTGGTAAAAGAGCAGGTAACCGCCCTGGGGGGAACTATTGCCGTAGAAAGTAAACCCGGCAAGGGCAGTACCTTTACGATTAGGTTGCCGGTCAATTACCGTGCAGAAGAAGTTTTCTTCTAAATACCCTAATTATATTGTAAATTATTTTACGCGTGGAGCGACAAATAACTATAATATTAAATTTTTCGCTAAGGAGTAAGCTTGCTCAAAGAAGTTATCCTGATCGACGATGAACCGGTCACCAACCTGATCAACTGTAAGATCTTGCGCAAAGCCGGCTTTGCTGAGCAAGTGCAGGTATTTGACAATCCGGAAAAAGCGTACCAGACGATACTACAAAATTTTCAAGCCAATAGAGGAATTCCCGATTTAATCTTTCTGGATCTCAATATGCCCGGGATGACTGGCTGGGATTTTATCAACCAACTTCATGAACAGGGCTGCGGCCGCTGTAGTTTATGTGATACATGTTACCGCTGGAAAGTCTGCATTCTCTCCTCGTCGATTGACGAAAGAGACATCACCAAAGCCACGCAGTTCCCCCAGATTATCAAATATTTACCGAAACCACTTTCAATCGAAGCTATAGAGAAACTAAAAGCTAATTGGCGCTAAAAAAATCTAACGGACCCCTAACAGTTCAGAGTTCTATTTTTTTATTTTTTTCGCCAGAACGTCCAAAATAAATCGTCAAATGTCGATAATAAGGGAGAAGACTCTCTCGAAACACTTTTTCTACATTTTGTTCAACTGCCTTAGCAGATAAAAAGAGTGCCGGGAGGTTTCTCTGGAAGTACAGTAAAATGAGCGAAACCTATTTTTACATCAATCCGGGACTGGAAAAACCGTTTCGGTATGCTTGGGAAGGCGATGACTGCAAAGTGCAGATTCCCTACCCTGAAAACCTGCGGATGATCAGCGAACCGGTTGTGGCCCTGGAGGTAACCGGCATGACAGCGCCACGTCTGCCCGCACCACTTTTTAAAAAACCGGGAATGAAAATTGGCTATGATGAATCACGGCTGGGGTTTGACCCGGTAAGCGGACTTCTCACCGCACGCTATTATGGCTATGCTGGTATGATAAATAAAAAGCTGACCATTGTGCCGCCGGTCATCATCGATAAAAATAATACCCGGGCCTGGCTCTATCTTAAAAACATCCCCCCTGACCGTTTACCGGATATTTCGGTAATTGAAGTAATCATTTCACAGGAGAGATTTGCCCCTCTCATACCGCGCTCGCAACTGGTAGAAGGGCTGCGCAAGGTTGCCGCCGGCGAAGAGTCTTTTCTTCTTATCGCCCGGGGCAAGCCGCGCAATGACGGCTATCCCGCTTATGTCGAACCCACAGTAAGAGAAGAAAAACAAGCTGGTAAAGTGCTAGGGGATGGACGTATTGACTTCAAAGAGCGCAATACCATAAAAGAAATTGCGCGCGATGAGGAAATCGGTGTTTATTATCCGGAGCAACCTAAGATCGACGGCTACGATATCTATGGTGAAAAACTGGTTGCCGAATATCGTCCTCGTGGTCTAAGGATGGGTGACAACCTCTACCGAGATGAAAAGAACCCCTCTATCGTGCGCAGTAAAGTGTCAGGTTACCTGAAAATTACCGCCCGTGAAATTAACGTAATTGAAACCCTTGAGATCCCCAGCGACATCAACTATGACACTGGTAACATTGATTTTCAGGGAAGCATAATCATCAAGGGCGGCATCGCCAATGGCTTCAGCGTCACCAGCGGCGGCGATGTCACCGTGTCAGGCACAGTGGATGGTGGTATTATTAAAGCCAAGGGCAATATTCACCTTAAAAGCGGCTTTATCGGTCGGGCGAATGCCCGGCTTGAGGCAGAAGGTTCCATCGAAGCCCTATATTTGCAGAATGCGAAAGTCACCGCCGGTGGAAGTATTATTATCAAAGATTTTATTTATCATAGTGAATTATCGAGCAACGACAGTATCTTGTGTCATGAAAAGCGCGGCATCATCTTAGGCGGCTCTGCTGTCGCCAGACGGTTAATCGATTGTAAGGTCGCCGGTAATAATGAAGGCATCCATACGAGACTATTAGTGGGGATGGATCAGAATTTTGAGAAAGAGCTGCAGCAATTAAAACAGCAACTTACTGAGACAGAAGAGAAGAGACATGCCTTCATAGAAAAGATGACAGCAACCTTTGGCCAGCAGGTAATGCGAAATCCCCGACTGTATCTGCCTAAACTTGACGAAGCGCGCAAACAGATGGCAGTCACAGCCTTCAGACAGTTAGGGCAGATAAACCGCTTTATCAACGATCTGCAGGAAAAATTGCGCACCATGGAACGCCTTGGTCCAGAATTTGATTTTGAACCCAAGATAATAGTGCGCCAAGTAATGCATACAGGTGTTCAGGCGACAATCAATGAAAGATACCGCAAAATTGAATCTGCCGAAGAAGCGCCCGAAGAGGAATCCTAAAAACAGCTTGCCAATAAAAGTCATTGGCCCCAGTTAAGCTCTGCCATGTTAAATACTGAGCCTATCCGCAACGTCTTACTCGTTGAAGACGATCCTGCAACCTTAATGATTGCCCGAAAGATTCTTGAACAGAAGGGCTATACTGTCGAGACTGCAGATAACGGTAAGACCGCACTCGAAAAATTCAACACAGGTTCGTTCCCGGTAGTAATTACGGATATCTATATGCCTGAAATAGGGGGGATTGAGCTCATTGAACGCCTCTCGCAGACAGGCGAAGATCCCGTGGTGGTGGTAATTTCCAGTGAAAAAGATATTTCTATTGTGCTAGATATCATGCGTAGAGGAGTCTATGATTACATAGTCAAACCGCTCAACCGCGACGATTTTGTCTTTAAAATTGATAAAGCTTTTGAGTTAGCTAAATACCGCAACCTCTGCCGCGATGTCATGCAAGAAAGGGAGATTTTGCACACCAGCAAGACTGACTGGAACTCCTGGAAAGAAGCCATTTTGCGCCGTAACAATGAAAAGATCGACCTCAATCTATTTCATAATCTCAAAACCAGCTTCAGCCAGAGCGCCGGCTTTGGGGGATTGCTTTCTATCATTCCTTTTATTCCCATGCAGGCCAAAAAAATAGATGGTTTTTATCAAGTACCGGAAGAAATCATTGATCTGCTGCTGAAGAATTCCGATGCCGCTCGTAAAACATTTGAAAAATTTGACGAGATCAGCAACGCCATCAGCAAGAATTATCAGATGAAGCCGGTTTCACTGCTCGATCTGTGGAATTTAGTCAACGAAACTGCCGTAGGATTAGAACCCGTGACTGCAATTAAAAACCAGAGAATTCGTCTGAGTGATTATAAAGAAGGGGCCCGCGAACGGATGGTTGCCATAGAACCGGACTACCTTAAATCAAGTATCCAGGAATTGATGATCAATGCTTGTAAATTCAGCGAAGAGAATACCACCATTAAAATTCTTTTTGATCAACTGCAAGATAAATTTCACATTTCTTTTATTAACAGCCCAACCCAAAATAAATTTTCCTCTCGCGGCATTCCCCAGGGCTACGAGAAACTCATTTTTGAACCATTTTTTCGTCTTCATGGTTCAGTTGATGAACGCTTTGAAACTCTTGATTTCGGCATTGGGCTTACCATGGCCGAACGCATTATTAGAAAGATGAACGGCAGCATTATCGTCAGAAACTTGCTCGATCATTCCGACCTTTCCAAGCCCAAAGAGCTAAAGGTCAATTTTGACATCCAACTGCCGCTGCTGCCCTGAACTTGTATTTACACTGCCAGCAACAGAAATAATACGGCCATTATGAAACAAATCAGCAGCGCAGCAGCTCCCCCGGCCGTGGGGCCTTACTCACAGGGAATTTTAACTGACGGTTTTCTCTTTCTTTCGGGACAAATTCCCCTTGATGCTCAAGGAAACCTTGTTGAAGGCGACATCACCGCCCAGGCCGAACAAGTATTTTCTAATATCAAGGCCTTAGCCGCCGCGGCTGGCACCTCGTTAGATAGGGTTGTTAAGGCAACAGTATTTCTCACCGACCTGAACGATTTTGCCGCCATGAACCAGGTTTATGCTGCCCATTTTGGCGACCACAAGCCGGCCCGTTCGACCATCCAGGTGGCCGCCCTGCCACGCGGGGCACGCATTGAAATTGAGACTATCTTCAAAGTAAGCTGAATCCCTCACCATAAGTTTTTGCGCCAGTTTATGTAACCAGATAGCTTCTTCAGCCAATTAGGCGACAGACATGGCGGATGCGTACCGCAACCTGTGTAGCCATATTTCGGCGCAGGTCACGGATTCGCGCACCCGCCCGCAACTCTTCTTCATTTTTTTGGTTGATTGTTCTCTTGATGGCTGCAGCCATATTTTTTTCGCCGTACCATTTCATCTTTCCCCGCTGCACCTCAAGCTTTTCATTTAACTCGCTCGATCTCAGGCAATGACTTTCTGCCACAGTGGTACGCCAAAAATCGACGCCACTGGCAATCCGCCCCAGAATTTTTTCTTTGTCACGTTCAATCTGCTCCCAGAGAAACCCGATAGCCTCTTCAATGATACCGGCAAATTCCCGCCATGATTTCTGTGTGCATTGTAGGTACTCAAGGGGGGGGATGGTTTCGACAGTCAATAGCTCTGCTTTTCCAGCACTGAGATGCACCGGATAGATGCGCCGGTATTTCTTATCTGCAGAAATGGTTACGTCAAAAAGCAACAGCCAGCCGTCACGGCCAGAACAAGAGGCCTCCACTACCGCCGTACTTTCTGTTAGATCAATGAGACGCCCTACTAACCGATCCACTGTCGGATGACCAAACGCTAAATACTCCAAATTATTTTGTTCTTCGGCAAGTATATGGGAAAAAGTACCTATGCGGGAAGAGCCATCGAAAAAAGAAATAATATCCTGCGACTTTTTTTCCATGGGGAAGCCAGTTTTGCGAGCAACCTGCAACAGTAGCTCCGCTAAATTTTTTTCTCTTTTGGGATCAGCAGCGCTGCCATCCTCCCGGGCGGCTGCCATAAAAGCGCGCATATTAAAATCCATGAATTCCGGTGAGAAGAGCCTATCAATTTTAGAAATACTCGCGCGGGCTAAATCAAGAGAGCGCATTAACTCCGATTCAATTTCTTTCTTGTTTTTTTTCTCATTCATAAACAAATTGAAATTTTCTGAAAAACGCAGTTCGTCTTCGAGTATGCCCAACAGGATATCTGACTCACCAAGCGCGTCTTCAAAAATACGGATCTTATTTTCAAGCACCTCAAGCACCCGTTCCGCTACCGTGTCCCGTGTGGCGAAATTTACAATATGCACATCGCGTTTCTGGCCAAAACGGTGGATGCGCCCGATGCGTTGCTCTATCTTCAAAGGGCTCCAAGGCAGATCGTAATTGAATAACGCCGAGGCTATTTGTAAATTGCGCCCTTCGCCGCCAGCTTCGGTTAATATCAGAATTTCACTTCCGCCTTCACGATAAAATTCAGCCACAGCATCTTCTTTCTCACGGTTGTTCATGCTGCCATGAAAGATGCCGGTGCGAAACTGCGGCGAAAGTTCTTTCTGAAGGTGAAAAAGCGTGCTCTTAAATTGCGTAAAGATCAGAAAACGGCGGTGGCCACTGCGCTGCATCTCTTTAATGGTCTTAACCAGCACCAGTAATTTGTTTTCTCTATCGATACGAGATCCTAACTCAATGAGTTTTGTCAGTGCCTGAATTTCCAGCAATACCTCGGCAGGTTCAAAAATTACTTCTAAATTACCGACATCCTCATCTTCTAAAAACTCTTCGGTCTCCTGCTCATCGCCTGCCGTCTCGCGCAAAAATTCCAGCGCAAGATCACGCCCTGCTTCACGGCGGATAGACAACGGGTTGCCACCGCCTAAAGAACGAAAATATGTCTCTTCCAACCGGGCTTTGCGTTTCGCCAACGCAGAGAGCAGAGCAACCGCCGAAGAATCAAGCAGTTTCTGGAAAGTAATCATCACAAATCCCCTCATCCGCTGGCCCTGCGCCATAGCTCGGTTATATTCCCGCTTGACATACTCGGTGGTCGCCTCATAGAAAGCCCGCTCAGCCGGAGACATTGAGAGCTTAACGGTTCGGGCGATACGCTTGGTAAATCCCCCCACATCTACTTTACGACGACGCACAACCACCGGCTGCAGTTTATGCCGCAGGTCGCTGTGGCCTTCGCTGCCAAATTTTGCCATGAAAGAATGTACCGGCCCTAAGATATCGGGATCGAGTAACTGAACCAGATAATAGATTTCTTCAAGCTTGCCACGAAACGGGGTTGCTGAAAGTAATAGCAGGGCCCGGGTATTTCGCGACACAGCTTCGGCAAAAGCATAAGCCTTGGTCACCTTGTTGAGATCCCGCCGCAGCCGATGGGCTTCGTCAAATACTATGATGTCATAAGGCTGGCGCAGAAAATAATTGCGGTATTTCGCATCTTTGGCTAGATCGACTGAAATGAGCACCTTGTTTTTTCTGAGCAGCACGTCCGGGTGCTTGCGCAGCATGTCACCGGTAATCACAGTAAAGTCTTCATTAAATTTGGTCTGCAATTCAGTTTGCCATTGGTTTAAAAGCGGAGAGGGGACACAGATTAAAACGCGCTCAAAATTATATTTCAAAATAAGTTCTTTGATGATTAGACCCGCTTCAATCGTTTTTCCCAGTCCTACCTCATCGGCAATTAAAAACCGCGGGTTAACGCTTTCAATAACCCGCAACGCCGCTTCCACCTGGTGGGGCAGCAGCATGGTGCGAGACGCTGCCAGCGATGAGAGCGGGTCGCTGTAATAAGCATGCAGCAGCGGCCACAGGCGGATGTACTCATTATATAATAAGGCCTGCTGTTCTACATTAGGCTGCGGCTTATCGGCGGGAAACTCCTGTATAACGAAGGAATTGCGAATTTCAGGATCATCCGCAACCGGCAACAGGCGCCCCCCGCTTAAGGTAAAGCGGTTACCCGAAGACACCGGCCCAGAGACCATAGAATCATTGCGAAATAGTTCCAGTGCAGTCTGCATATATTTATCGACAAGGCCAGAATTATGTCTCATGCCTGCCCGTCAAATGGATTACCACCTACCTCAGGAACGTAGGCGGGACTTGGGCTTGGTAAACACCCAACCATTCCCAGCCGTAGCGATGAAGGGTTACTCAAGCTTCCGCGGATTATAGCATATTTTTTAAAAAAGCGCAAAGCGGCTATAGTATTTTTAGTTACCCCCAACGGTAGCCTGGTAAATGCCTTAGGTGGGGAATTCCCCACCAGCAAAACCATCCACCATGGGACATAATATAGTTTTTAGTAACTAACAAGCCACCCTGTGAGGGCAGCAATCCCCCCAGCAGACCTTACCCGAAGCTGCACTTAAAACATACAACAGGGATAGCTTTACCCATGAAACGCGTTGACAGAGCATCTTAAAACTAAATTCTGTCTTATTCATCTTGAACATACAAGGGGGAATTAGCTCAGTTGGTTAGAGCGCTTGCTTGACATGCAAGAGGTCACTGGTTCGAATCCAGTATTTCCCACAAGCTGCCATATCATGAAACAAATTTACCTTCCCGACGGGAAATCCATCGAAGTACAGGGCAAGAAAACCTTTGGGGATGTCATTGCCGAATTCAACCCCACTTTGGCGAAAAAAGCTCTGGCCGTAAAATACAATGGCAGAAAGCTCGATCTAAGCGCGACCATAGAAGAAAGCGGGCAATTAGAAGTTCTGACATTTGAGAGCGAAGAAGGTAAAGAGCTCTTCTGGCACAGCGCCGCGCATATTTTAGCGCAGGCCGTAAAGCGGCTGTACCCTGACGCCAAATTTGACGACGGCCCACCGCTGAAAAACGGCCCTGGTAATTTCTTCTACGATATTGCCCTGTCTCATAAGATTACTGAAGAGGATTTTCCCGCTATTGAAGCCGAAATGGAAAAAATTGTCCAAGAAGACCATCCCGTAACCCGCCGGGTATTGTCTAAAAAAGAAGCTTTGTCTTATTTTGCTGATCGCGGTGAAATTTTCAAGACGGATATTATCTCACGCCTGCCCGATGACGCCGAAGTTTCTCTCTACCGCCAAGGTGAATTTGAGGATCTCTGCCGCGGCCCACACATCCCCAGCACAGGCAAATCTGGGGTATTTAAGATTACAGCCGTAGCTGGCGCCTACTGGAAAGGAGACGCGGCAAATCCCATGCTACAGCGGGTGTACTGCCTGGCCTTTCCCGACAGAAAGCAGCTTAAGGCCTACCTTGACCGGCTTGAAGAAGCTAAGAAGCGCGACCATCGTAAACTTGGCAAAGAACTCGAACTGTTCACCTTTGAAGAAGAAGGGCCGGGGTTTCCTTTCTATTTGGCAAAAGGCACAGTGCTCTTTAACATTCTGACTGACTATATCCGCCGTGAGTGCACCTTGCGTGGCTATGAGGAAATCCGCACGCCGATCATGCTTTCCGATGAACTATGGACCATCTCTGGCCACTATGAGAATTACAAAGAAAATATGTATTTCTCAAGTATTGAAAACCACGGCTTTGCCATCAAACCGATGAACTGCCCCGGCTCGAATCTAGTCTATAAAAGCAAACCCCGTTCCTATCGTGATCTCCCCCTGCGCCAGGCCGAACTTGGCACTGTGCACCGCCATGAACTCTCCGGCGTGCTCCATGGCCTCTTTCGGGTACGTTCCTTTACCCAAGACGACGCGCATATCTATTGCACCCCGGACCAGCTCGAAAAAGAAATCGAAAGTGCCATTCAGTTTACCCTCGATGTCTATAAAAAATTTGGCTTTGAGGATGTTACTATCTTTTTGGCAACCCGACCGGAAAAAAGTATTGGCGGCGACAACGCCTGGGAACTTTCAACAACAGCGCTGCGTCTGGCGCTGAAAAATCTAAATATTGAGTACAAAACCAAAGAAGGCGAAGGTGCCTTTTATGGTCCTAAAATTGAATTTAACATTAAAGACTGTCTGGAACGCAACTGGCAGTGTGGTACAATCCAGGTGGACTTCAACCTACCGCAGCGCTTTGAGCTCGAATATACCGGCAGCGATGGCAAAAAACATCGTCCCGTCATGGTGCATCGGGCCATTTTAGGCTCCCTCGAACGTTTCATTGGTATTTTGATTGAACACTATGAAGGTAAATTCCCACTGTGGCTCTCTCCAGTTCAGATCAGAATTCTGACGATCAGCGAAGAGCAATTGGGCTATGCGCAGACATTGCAGCAAGAATTAAGAGCAGCCGGCTTTAGAACCGAGCTTGATGACAGCCATGAAAAAATAGGCTATAAAATCCGCCAATGGAATGCACAGAAAATCAATTATGCGCTAATCATCGGTGCCAAAGAAGCTGCAAGCGGTCAGGTAGCCCTGCGCGCCCGGGGCAGCGAACTAACCGAAACCATGGACCGGCAAACCCTTCTCGAAAAACTAACGGCTGAACTGCACCAGTGATGGGTTGCCCCAAGACATCCCCACAAGATAACTTCGTAATTTACCGCTTGTCTTGCTCTCAAAAAGAGGGCTTATGAGCATCCAGATTCCCGGCACTGCAAAAACTGTGGCCATCGCCGGCGCCACCGGCGCGGTTGGTCGTGAATTCATAACCGTACTGGAAAAAATAAATTTTCCTGTCAAAGAACTCAAACTGTTAGCCTCAAAACGCAGCGCCGGTACCTCAATTGATTTCAAAGGTGTCCCAATTAAAGTAGAAGAGATGACCGAGCAGAGTTTCAAAGGGGTGGATATTGCTCTCTTCAGTGCCGGTAGCTCAATTAGCAAACAATTTGAACGCGCGGTAGTTGACTCCGGTGCTGTGATGATCGATAACAGCTCTGCCTTCAGAATGCGCGAAAGTACGCCACTAGTAATCCCGGAAATTAACCCCGACGATGTAAAAAAGCACCAGGGAGTCATCGCCAACCCTAACTGCTCGACCATTATCATGCTTATGGGGGTGTACCCACTCCACCAAAAATATCCCGTCAAACGCGTCGTAGTCTCAACCTACCAGGCAGCTTCAGGCGCCGGCTGGGCAGCCATGGAAGAGCTTAAAGAAGCAACCCGAGCTGCTCTCGCAGGCAGAGACTTTACTCCCCAAAAAATGCCTTACAAATATGGCTTCAACCTCTTCTCGCACAACAGCGCTATTGATGCCAGCGGCTATAACGAAGAAGAACGCAAGATGTTCCAAGAGACGGCAAAAATTCTGCACGACAACAGCATTGCCATTACCGCAACCTGCATCCGGGTACCGGTGTTGCGGGCGCACTGCGAATCGCTGAACATTGAGTTTACCCACCAGGCACCTTCAGAAGAAGAAGCGCGGGAACTTTTCAAAGCTTTCCCGGGTGTCAAGGTTGTCGATGACCGGCAGAAAAATTATTTCCCTATGCCCCTGGAAGCCAGCGAACAATTTGATTGCCTAGTAGGGCGCATTCGTGCGGACAATTCTCTGCCCGGCAAAGCGCTCAATCTTTTTATTGCCGGTGACCAGTTGCTCAAAGGTGCTGCTTTAAATGCGGTACAGATCGCCTGCCTGCTGTAAAACCCGGTGGCCGAGAAATTTGACCACATCGTAATTGCTGGCAGTTCAAGGGGGATGGTATCCAACCGATGGGCAGCCCTTTACAGAGCGACAATTACTTTAGATAAAATACTGCCGGGCCTTTGCAGTGGCCTTCCCTCTATATGGGCGCTACCAGCCATAACTACAACGCGACCATTGCAATACATCCAACTGCCGCAGCAGAAGTGGTGTTACTAAAATAATTTGCCAAAGGTTAAGATTCTTACTTTATTGAGGTTCTCATGAAAACACCCGTTCTGTTTATCGACAAATCCCGCGTGCGACAAAATTACCGCGATCTGAAAGCGGCTTTTCCCGATTTTCGTATTTGCTATGCAATAAAATCAAATTCACACAGCGGCATGATCGAAATTCTCAAAGCGGAAGGATCGCACTTTGAAACCGCTTCGCTTGGCGAAATAAAACACCTGAAATCCTTGGGAGTCGCAGGTGATGAAATTATTTTATCGAATCCGGTAAAAGCGCCAGAGATGATCGCCGGCGCTCTCGCTGAAGGCGTCACTGTCATGTCTTTTGATGCCGTGGAGGAGTTACAAAAATTTCTGCCTTACCGTGAAAAAGCCAAACTGGTCTTACGTATCGCAGTTCCTAACGAAGGCAGCCTGTGGCCACTGTCGGGAAAATTTGGCTCTCCCGAATATCTCTGGGATGATATTTTCGAGTTCATGCAAAATAACTCCCTGGATCTCTATGGTGTTACCTTTCACCCAGGTTCCCAGGGTGAGCTGGCTGTCGCTTGGGATGCGGCCATGCGGATTGCCTGGCGCTGCATCGACGAGGCGCGCGACTATTACCAGCTAAACCCTGTGTGTCTGAATATCGGCGGCGGCTTTCCGGTGGATCTCGGCCGTCCAATACCTTCGATAAAAGAAATTGCTGACGTCGTCTATGAGCATCTCCATTACTGGGCTGAACATGAAGGCTATAAACCCCAAGAACTCATCTGCGAACCAGGTCGTTTTATTTCGGGCTCTGCCGGCTACTTAGTCAGTAAGGTTGTCGGGGTGGCCCGCCGGGAAAAGAATTGGGTCTTTCTCGATAGCGGCGTTTTCTGCGGTATGATGGAAACTATCGACGGTATTACCTATCCCCTGAAAACGACGGGGGTCGGCACTAAAGAACGGGTAATCCTCTGCGGGCCTAGTTGTGATTCGGTAGATAAAATGTTTGAAACTGAAATCCCTACTCCCCAAACTGGCGATAAAATCTGGTTCCAGGGAGCCGGCGCTTACACAACGGTCTATGCTTCAACATTCAACGGCTTTGAGCCACCTACAGTAGCATACCTCGAAAACATTGATAACCCTGATGAGCTCTTCAAGCTGGTGGATTGAACAAACCTAACTATCTACTTCGGCAATAGCGACAACATCCCCGACCTTTACCTTGCTGCGCTCGGGAACAATTATTTTAATAATTTTTCCTTTTTGCGGCGCTTCAAGCGAAAAAGCTGCTTTGTCGGTTATTAGATCGCAGAGTTCGTCACCCTCAGAAAAAGTTTGTCCCGCCTGGTAATTCCACTTTAGTAATTCAATTTCATCCGTATCACCAATGTCTGGTATTTTAAGGTCAATGGTTTTCATTACGGTTTTCCTGCAAAACTTTCTCGGATCATGCGCTCACTTTCTATGGCGATCCTCAGAGTTTCCAAATCTTTCTCGTTGGAAACAAACGGCTTAGCCCCTTCTTTAATACATTCGTAAAAATGCAGGTGTTCACTTTTAAGTGGATTATCTTTATGCACATAGAGTTTCTCAACGAAACTTTCCTGTGAATATTTGATTTCTTCAGGTGTCATCAGATAGGCTGCCGAAGCCTGGCGGTAAATTTCAATATCCTGATTGGCGTAGTTGAGATCAATAAAGCTTTTATCTTGCGTAATATGCAGACTACGGTCTTTATATTGGCTGATGCGTGAGCCGGTCAACGAGGCAATACAGCCATTCTCAAATTCCAGGTTGATGATCGCTACGTCTTCATGATTTGAGACAACTTTGCTGCCTATCGCAAAAAATTTACGCAGGGGGGATGTCACCAGATTCAGGGTAATATCCAAGTCATGGATCAATAGATCCATCACCACACCAACATCGGTAATACGATTGTTAAATGGCGCTAAACGCCGCGACTGGATCATGCGCGGGGCAGTAACAATTTTGGAGAGTTCCATAACCGCACCATTGAAGCGCTCCACATGCCCCACCTGCAGCACCAATTGTTTCTCGCGGGCAATGGCAATTAGCTCTTCAGCCTGAGCAACGGTAACCGTCATGGGCTTTTCAACTAGCACATGTACGCCTTTGTGCAATGCCTTTTTGGCATACTCGTAATGAAGAACCGTCGGAACGGCAATGACTACCGCTTCAACCTGGTCGAGCAGTTCATCGACGCTCGCAAAAGCAGTGGTATCATAGCGTTCTGCCATTTCCTGAGCGCGCTCTTTAACAGCTTCATAGATGCCGATGACCTCATGGGTGGGCATAAAAGAAACTACGTTAAGGTGATAAGCCCCCATATGGCCGACACCAATGACGCCAAACTTTAAAACAGGCTTCTTGGTGTTTTTCATATTATTTGAATCCCAGTTTGCCGAAAATACTGGAATTTTGCTCTAATTCAACCTCAAGTTCTTTGACCAGTTGCTTGCCTCTGTTCGAAAGGGTTTTGGGTATGACAACTTCCGCTTCAACAATAAGATCGCCAAAGCGACCAACGCCACCCATGTAGGGCAGGCCCTTGCCTCGTACTCGGAACATAGTGCCCGGCTGGGTACCAGCAGGGATTTTCAATTTTACCTTACTGTTGTCCAGAGCAGTCAGGGTAATCTCACCGCCTAAAATTGCTGTGGTAACTGGTATTTGAACCCGGCGTTGTAAATCCACACCTTCTCTTTCGTAATCGGGATGTTTTTTTACCTGTACCACAACGTACAGATCACCGGGTGGGCCATTGCGCACACCCGCTTCACCTTCACCACTGACTTTCAGTCGGGTGCCCGCTTCAATTCCGGCCGGAATGCGGATGGACAGGGTACGTTTTTTAGAAACCAGACCACTGCCATGGCAGGTGGGACATTTATTCCGAATGATCTGGCCGGAGCCACCACAGGCACGACAGGTTTCCGCGATAGAGAAAAAGCCAGACGTCCTTCGTACCTGACCTGAACCATGACAGACGCCGCAGGTCTCAAGTTTGCCGTCAGCACTGCCGGTGCCATGGCAATCAGGGCATTGTTCTTCCCGTGGGATCTGGATCGTTATTTCTTTGCCATGATAGACATCTTCAAGGGAAATTTCCAGGTTATAGCGCAGGTCGGCCCCACGCCGCGAGCTGGTCCGCTGGCGACTGCCAGCAAAGCCAAAACCAGCACCGGCAAATAGATTTTCAAAAATATCTTCAAAACCGGTGCCGGAAAAGATATCCGAAAAGTCGTTGTAAGCTGCCTGACCAAAACCTTGCGTACCAGCGCCAGAGACTCCCGCATGGCCAAACTGGTCATAGAGTTTGCGCTTTTGCTCATCGCGCAGGATTTCGTACGCTTCTGTGGCTTCTTTGAACATCTTTTCAGCTTCAGGGTTGCCTTGGTTGCGATCAGGATGGTACTTCAAAGCCAGCTTGCGATACGCTTTTTTGATATCGTCAAGCGATGCCCCTTTGGAAACCCCCAGGATTTCGTAGTAATCTCGTTTCTCTGCCACGTTGACGTCCTTTGCGAAACCGGGGGGTTAGATCCCCCCGATAAACCTTAATTCTTATCGTCTTTGATTTCGGTAAACTCAGCGTCGACTACCTTTTCATTGGGCTGGTCACTGGCAGTTTGAGATGTTGTCGTTTGGCTGCTACTACCAGCTTCCGAAGCCGCCATCTGCGCAGCGTACTTCTGCATGACTTCAGCGATCCTGCTCTTAGCAGTATTCATGCGACCAAGGTCACGGGACTGCAGCGCATCTTTGGCCTGGTTCACCACGGATTCAATCTCACCGCGGGCGGCCTGATCGAGGTTAGCCGCACTCTGCACCTGTTTTTCCGCCTGGTAGATCAAATTATCGAGCTCATTGTAGGTCTGCGCCGCTTCACGCGCTTTCCTATCTTCTTCAGCATGCAACTCGGCATCTTTCACCATTTTTTCGATGTCGCTTTCAGACAGACCGCTTGAAGCCTCAATGCGGATTTTCTGCTCTTTATTGGTCTTCATGTCTTTGGCAGAGACATGTACAATACCATTGGCGTCGATATCAAAAGTCACCTCGATTTGCGGCACTCCGCGCGGCGCCGGTGGAATATCTGTCAATTGAAATCTGCCCAGGGTGCGGTTATCGCGCGCTAGCTCCCGCTCACCCTGCAACACGTGGATCTCAACCGCTGTC
>CALHRC010000079.1 GCA_938038265.1 uncultured bacterium | reverse complement strand
CGCGCGCTCTTTCAGGCGGATGCACCCCCTCAAATATCCTCAAAAATACGGCACCAGTGAACTGGTCAAGCTGCTCGGCAAGAAAATATCCCCACATTTGCAAAAATTAGGCAGTGCAAGTCTAACATCAGCCCATGCGAGAAACTGGGCAGCGGCGGGAAAACATCCCACATGCAGAAAAATTACGGCAGCGGTGGACTTGCTCGGGGTAAAACATCCTCACATAAGCGAAAATTACGTGGTGCGGGCGGAGTGTACATAACTCCTCGCATGGGATAAAGTATATAGGAAATAGGAAACATATTTACGCATGGTATTGCATTAAATTAGCGGCGTAATTAAGATATGAAAGTGCAGACAATCAACGATATCAGAACTACATTTCTGGAATATTTCAAAGAAAAGGGTCATCTGGTTATGTCGGGTGCTAGCTTACTGCCGGCCAATGATCCCACTCTGCTATTTACTACGGCGGGGATGGTGCCTTTCAAAGATTATTTTTCTGGAGCAGCTAAGCCGCCGAGAAATCGTATTGCCACTGTACAGAAGTGTATCCGAACCACAGATTTGGAATCGGTGGGTCGTACCAAACGCCATCTTTCCATGTTCGAAATGTTGGGCAATTTTAGTTTTGGCGATTATTTCAAGAAAGAAGCGATTGAGTTTGCCTGGGAATACACGACATCCTTTCTGCCTTTCCCAAAAGAAAATATTTGGATATCAATATTTGAAAAAGACGACGAAGCTTTTGACCTCTGGACAAAGCACATTGGCATACCGGCTAAGAGAGTTGTGAGGTTGGGGCGGGCCGATAATTTTTGGGGCCCAGCCGGCGAGACCGGCGCTTGCGGCCCTTGCAGCGAGCTTTATTTAGATCGCGGAGTTGAATTTGGCCCTGAAGAAACAGCACCGGGTGGCAGCGGGGATCGTTTTATGGAATTCTGGAATTTAGTTTTCAATCAATATAACTACAATGGCAAAGAATATTTGCCTCTGCAGCAAACCGGCATTGATACCGGTGCGGGGCTTGAACGGCTTGCTACACTAGTGCAGGGTGTTGATTCCGTCTATGATACTGATGAGCTAAAAACACTTAGGGATGCAATAGCGCGGCACTATAACGCCTCTTATGAAGGAGAGAATATCCTGCCCATTCGCGTTTTAACTGACCATGTGCGCGCTTTGTCGTTTGCTATGGCGGATGGCATCTATCCTGCCAATGAATCACGAGGCTATGTACTGCGTCGTATTCTGCGACGAGCTTTGCTTTTTGGTCGTCGCTTAGGGCAGAAAGAAAGCAAATTATTTGAAATGGTGGATGTAGTTACCGCAATTTACGGCAAATTTTATCCTGAATTGATGCCTGCTCAATACTTAACGAAAGAGTACATTAAGCAAGAAGAAAATCGTTTTCTCAAAACTTTGGAATCTGGAGCTGACAGACTTGAAGAAATACTTCACAAAGCAGAGGATGGCGCTTATGGCGAGCGCACCATCCCCGGTAAAGAAATTTTCATTCTTTATGACACTTATGGCTTTCCCCCGGAAATGACAAAAGAGTTAGCGGAGGCTCGCAATCTAAAACTGGATATGCAGGGTTTTCATAAAGAAATGGAAAACCAGCGAGCGCGTGGTAGAGCAGCTTGGAAGGGCGCTGCGATCCAATTTCCCCAAGTGGGTATTCAGACAGAATTTACTGGCTATGACCGCTTGCAGGAATCTGCAGAAGTTACGGCCCTGATTATAGGCGATCAGCAGTACCAGAAAATTAAAGAATTAGAGTTGACCCCGAACAGCGTTTTCTATATCATAACACGGCGAACCTGCTTTTATCCTGAAAGCGGTGGGCAATTAGGGGATACTGGATTGATTGAGTGGAATGGCGGTCGCGCGGCTGTTATTGATACGCAAAAGAACGGCGATGCTATCGTGCATATTTGCGCTCATCTTGAGGGTTCTCTGTCAGTTGGAGATACAATAACTCTGACAGTGGATCGAGAGAGACGTAATGCGCTTGCCAGACACCACAGCGCGACGCATTTACTCAATGGCGCCCTGCGGCGCGTTTTAGGAGAGCATGTTCGCCAGAGTGGTTCTCTGGTGCATGAAGATTACCTTAGATTTGATTTTACTCACCCTGCCGCGTTAAACTTAGAGCAGATAACCGCAATAGAGGAGGATGTCAATAATGCCATAGCCGCCAGCGTGTCAGTTCAGACCGCAGTGCTTCCCAAAGAAGAGGCTGAAAAACGAGGTGCCCTTATGACCTTTGGTGAAAAATATGGGGATATTGTGCGCGTTGTTGAAATAGGTAGTTTTTCTAGTGAATTTTGCGGCGGAACTCATGTCGGCAATACTAACGATATTGGGATGTTTTTTTTAGCGAAGGAAAGTAGTCCAGGTGCGGGTAATAGACGGATTGAGGCCTATGCCGGAGCCGCTGCGAGCAAAATGTTCGAGGAGCGCCGGCAGGAGATCGCCAGCATGATTAAAGTTCTGGAAGAAACAGCGAGTGTCTCTCCCTTCAAAGAGCGCCTTATGCAGGAGATTTACACTTTTAATAATACTGTTATGCCGACACCTGGGAATTTTCGCAGTCTGTCAGCCTTACGTGACAGGTTGAAAAATATCGAAGCAGATATGAAAAGATCTGAGAAAAAAGCGGAAACTAAACGCGGGTTTGCGCCTGAGCTGCCCGATCGGGTTCTGAAAACGAAAAGAAACTTAGGGGCGCTTACCATTGCAGCGTACTATGAAAATGATTTGGATATCGCTGCCTTGAAGTCTCTGGCAGATAGACTGCGCGAGATGGATCCTGCGGTACTGTTTCTGCTCGGTGGCTATTCTACAGGAATGTGGAGTTTTGTTGCCGCCTGTTCGCGTAAATATGCCGACGACTATAAAATTGATCTGTCTGAAACTCTGAAAAAAATTCTTCCGGGAAGTGGAGCTAACGGTGGAGGTAAAAAAGAGCTGGTACAGGCAGTATGTAAAAATGTGAAAGATTCGCAAGAATCCCTTAATAATTTTATAAAACTATTCGAGGCTATATCTTAAATGAATATTTCGGATTGGTTAGATAGAATATCGACTATAGTTTCAGAACAGTGTAGTTATTTTGAGGACAGACAAGCTCAAAAAAGAAAGCTTTATATTAAAGATCCTGATGATTTGACTTTGGAGTATTTAATAGAACAAGGTTATAGTCGGTTAGGCACCAATTCCTCAGACAACCGTTTTACTCGTCCAGAATGTCCCCATTGTCGCCAATGTATGAGCTACCGTGTGCGGACAGCTGATTTTAAGCCGTCACAAAATATGAAGCGCGTTATGAAAAAAAATCGAGATCTTGAAATATGTTGGCAAACTCCCCAACTTACTCTTTCAAAGGCGCGTCTTTACCTCAAATACCGGCTAGAACGACATGAACAACTTTTAAAAAACTTAATTGATGAGCTTCCTGTTTTAAATTTCTTTTATAGAGAGCCTGCACTTGAAGGGATGAAACATCGAATGTTTTCGCCAGTTGCCGGAACATTAGAATTGACCTTGCGCTTAGATAAGCGTTTGGTTGGTTTTGCTACTTTTGACCGTGGGAAGGATGCCTTACATGCTCTCTATTCGGTCTATGACACTAGCTTGCACCATCGCAGTTTGGGTACAGAGATAATATTGCAAGGTTTGCAATATGCTACCGAGCAGGGAATTCCCTATTTGTATTTAGGTTATTACATCCCCCAACATAGCAAAATGAATTACAAAATTCGTTTTAAACCGGGTGAAATTCGTGATCCTTTTAGCGGTCGTTGGATAGATGCCGATGAGGCGGTTGCATTGATCAATAGAGCAGTTAATTCGAAAAAATTTTGATCTAAGGCCATACTGATTGGGTTTGACGTGCGGTTTGCTCATTGTGGACTGCAGATATGAACAAGGTATTGCTAATTCGCAATGGTTTGCTGGTTTCATCTGTAGAAACCGCACTTGGTGATCTTCTAATTGAAAATGGAAAAATAACGCAAGTTGGAGCCAATATCCAACACCCCGACGCTGAGGTTTTTGACGCTGCGGGATTGTATGTGCTGCCCGGCGTTATTGATCCCCAAGTGCACTTTCGCGATCCGGGATTTCCCGAAAAAGAAGATTTATATACCGGTTCCAAAGCAGCTGCTGCAGGTGGCGTTACAAGTTATTTTGAAATGCCCAACACGAAACCGGCTACTATTGATTTTGATGCCATGCAAGCCAAAAAAAAACGCGCGGCTTCAGTTTCTCTCGTAAATTATAACTTCTTTGCCGGTGCCACAGCTTCTAATCTTGATTATCTCAATACTGTTCCTAATGTGGCTGGAATAAAAATTTTCATGGGTTCGAGCACCGGCGATCTGCTGGTCGCTGATTCTCACGATATAGAAAAGATATTTGCCCAAGGGCGTCGCTTAATTGCCGTACACGCTGAAGATGAAGAAATTTTGCGTCACAATAAAGCAAGTATGCCAGCCACTTCAGTGTTTGATCATCCCAAAATAAGATCGGCAGAGGCGGCACTTAAGGCTACGCAATTGGCGGTGATGTTGTCTAAAAAATACCGCCGCCGTCTGCATGTGTTACATGTAACTTCAGGTGATGAAGTTATTTTTCTTGCCCAACACAAGGATGGTAATATCAGCTCAGAGGTTACGCCGCAGCATTTATTTTTTCAAGCGCCTGAAGTATATGAACGACTTGGCACCTTCGCTCAGATGAATCCCCCCATTAGAGACAAATGGCATCGCGATGCCCTGCGCCGGGCTCTGCAGGCGGGGGTGATTGACTGTATCGCAACAGATCACGCGCCGCATACAATTGCAGAAAAAGAAAAGGGATATCCTGCTGCACCTTCTGGAATGCCGGGGGTTGAAACGGCTTTGCCAGTGATGCTCACCCTAATGCATGAGGGATTATGGACATTAAACCAGGTGGTGCGTTGGATGTGTGAAATGCCGGCGCAATTGTACCGGGTGCGTCATAAGGGTTTTCTGGCTGTCGGAGCTGATGCAGACATTACTCTAATTGATCTAAATAAAAAGAAAACAGTCGAAAATGGCAAGCTGCAGACTAAAGTGAACTGGAGCCCTTACCATGGCCTTACTCTGCAGGGTTGGCCAATTGTTACAATTGTGAATGGCAATATTGTATATCGCGAGGGTGAGTTTTTTGAAGATATAAAAGGGCGTGAAATTATTATTGATCAAGAAGTTTAATCTTTTCGCAATACATCACAGCTGAAAACTGGTTTATGATAGATCGCTATTCCTCAAAAGAAATGCGGCATTTGTGGTCGCTGCAGAGAAAATTTGAAATCTGGAAAGATATTGAAATTTTTGCCTGCGAATATTGGCATTCATTAGGGCAAATTAGTGATGATGAAATGAATAACATCCGCTTAAAAGCTAATTTTTCTGTTGAAAGAATTTTAGAAATTGAAAACGAAACCCACCATGACGTTATCGCTTTTCTTACCAACATGGCTGAAAATATTGGCCCGGCTTCCCGGCATGTACATTATGGCCTAACTTCTTCGGATGTGGTTGACACTGCGCTCTCGTACCAGTTAGCAGAGGCGGGGGGATGGATTCTTTCCGCCTGGGATTCTCTGTTGGCCAGTGTATATCGTCAGGCGGTTAAATACAAAAAACTACCGGTTGTTGGTCGCACTCATGGCGTTCATGCGGAACCTACAACTTTAGGTCTTAAACTATTAGGTTATTATACTGAACTGCAGCGAGGCCGTGATCGTTTCGCTGCTGCACTTGAAGACATAAAATTTGGTAAAATTTCAGGGGCTGTCGGCACTTATTCCCAGCTGCCCCCTGAGCTTGAAGAATATGTGCTTGGTAAGTTAGGTCTTAAGCCGGAGCCGGTCAGTACCCAAGTCGTACCACGGGACAGACACGCACATTATCTCAATGCTCTTGCTCTTGGTGCTGCTGCCCTCTCGCGTCTGGCGCAGGAAATCAGGCTTATGCAAAAAACAGAAAGCCGCGAAATTGAAGAGCCATTTCAGAAAGGGCAGAAAGGTTCATCGGCAATGCCGCACAAGCGTAATCCGATTTTGTGTGAACGAATTTGCGGTTTAGCGCGGGTGCTTGCCGGATATTCGCAGACTGCCTGGCAAAACATTGGCCTCTGGCATGAGCGGGATATCTCTCATTCGGGAGCTGAAAGAGTGATTTTACCCGATGCTACTAGTCTATTTGAATATATGCTCCAAAAAATGGAATTTGTGATAACTAACCTGCAGGTGCATGAAGAAAATATAAAGCGCGTGCTTGGGCAGACTAAAGGCTTATTGTTTTCGTCGCGCGCTTTGTTAACTGTGACCTCGGTGGTGAAGATCAGTCGCGAAGAGGCTTATCAGATCATACAGCAAGAGGCCATGGCAGTCTGGGCCGATCTCAATGGCCCCGATTTGCGGCAGCGGCTTAGTTCACGTGACGAGCTTAAGTCAATTCCCGATAGCGCATGGGATGAAGTATTTGATATTACTTCTTTTCTGAAACATGTGGATTTTATCTTTGCGCGGGTGACGCCGCCGGCAAAGCCTAATTAGAAATCCGTCAGTCTTTCTATTTGTTCCCGAATAAGGTCAATATGATCGTCAGGGGGTAGCGCCTGCAGGGCTAAATAAATCCCCCTCTTTAACTGGTTGATTCGGTCAATACAATGTTTTTCACAATCATATTGTTGCAAAAAGGCAAGAAAAGTCTGGTGGTTTTTTTTGTCGCTACGCAATTCTCTCGGTAATTCCATAAAGCGTGTTAGTTCTTTTTGCGTTTTTTCATCGGCTCGTTCCCGCAGCTCCAGCACCGGGTAAGTATATAGGCCATTGTCGTAATCGGTGAGTGCAGCTTTTTTCAGCAGACTGGCTTTGAAATAATCCAGCATATCGTCGCGGATCTGGAACAGCATTCCGAGGTCACGGCCGATTGTTTCTAGTGCTTGCAGTATTTCAGGACTTTGTTTGGCATACAGGCCGGCACTCACTGCGGCAGCTTCAAAAAGAACCGCTGTTTTGCCGTATATGATACGCTGGTAAATTTCAAGAGTAATTTCCGCTCGGCGGGCATAGTGCATTTGTAGCAGCTCCGCCATTGAGAGATGTTTTATTACTCTGGTAAATAGATCCATCTGTCGCTGGTCTTGAAAACGATTTAACCTTTCAATACCACAAGCTAATAGATAATCGCCCCCAAGAATTACCGCTTGGTTACCAAAAAGAGCACGCCCTGATGGTTGGCCGCGGCGTTCATCCGCACCGTCAATGACGTCGTCATGCAAGAGGCTTGATGCGTGAATAATTTCCGTTATGGCCGCTAAAGCTTCGGCGTTTTCGTCATGACATCCGAAAGAGCGGGTTAGTAAGATAAGTAGCAGTGGGCGCACCCGCTTGCCGCCGCTTTGGATGACAAAGTCTTTTATCTCTTTTAATATTGGCAACTCTTCACCAAGAATGACAGCCAATTGTCTGTCAATTGCTGAGTTGATGGAGTCTGCCAGTGAACTCAAGCGCGACAAGGTCAGATCTTTGAAAGGATTTCCTGCTTTTTTGCGTCAAATTCCTGCTGGGTAATAAGACCCTGGTCGAGCATGGTTTTTAGTTTCGCGAGTTTGGCTGCCGGATCGTCGGTTGCAGCTGCTGCTTGCTGTCCTGCCTGGTTCATCATGCCGCCCATCATCTGGCCCATATTCATACCCATTCCCATACCCATACCGGCACCCATCATACCGCCGCCTTGTCCTTCATTTTTCGCTGCCGCCTCACCAATATCGAGCATTCTTTTCTGCTGGTAAGCGGCTCCGAGTATATCTATCTGCGCTTTATCGCCCATTGCCTGTTCAACTGCTGCAGCGCGTTTGGCGCGCGCTTCCACTAAAGTCTTATAGCCGGGATCATCCTGGGGAATATTGAGGGAGACAATTTCAAATTGCTCAAGCTCCAAGCCATACTTCTGAAATTTTTCTGCTAATTTTGGTTTAAAGGCTTCTTCAATATTGGTGCGCTGGGTATTGATACGGATAATATCGATATTCTGGTCATGAATGATCTGCGACAAAAGTTCTTCAATATCACTGGCAATAATATTTTTGAATAGCAGATCAATTTGCTCTGTATTGGTAGCTTTTTTAGTGCCGACAATTTCTTTAATAAAATGGCGAGTGTCAACGACGCGAAAGCCATAGACACCGTGCCCACGCAGGTTTGTCAAAATACCAAATTTAGGATCTTCCACCTGGATAGGAGTTTTAGTGCCCCACTGCAACCCGATAAATGGAGTTTTGTTGACGTACCATATTTCAGCAGTAAAGGGAGTATCGCCGCCAAAAGGTAAGTTAATTAGTTTTTCAAGCAGTGGGATATTCCCACTTTTAAGAGTGTGTGTGCCCGGGCCGAATATATCGGCAGTCTGCCCACCTTTGACAAAAATACATTCCTGGGATTCATTGACAATGAGTTGACCGCCCCAAACAATATCATCTTTAGGATATTTCCAGACTATCTCGTCGGGCCCCGCGTCATACTTAATGCGATCAATCAATGCCATTGGGTTACCTCATAAATGGATTATCCCGCAATGATATTATAACCTGCGGGTATGTCAAGGAATTTGCATACTTTTTTTACGCTCTGCTATCAATTACGCAGACCTTTACCCCAGCGTACCAAGAACCAGCAGACCCCATAGAGAGCCAGGGTAAGGGTGATGAGCAGTAACAGAGCTGGCCAGGGGGGGATGTCACTTGCTCCCAGAAAAGCAAACCGGAATACAGAGACCATATATAGTATGGGATTTGCGTAAGAGACAAAACGCCAGAAGTCGGGCAGCATGTGAACTGAGTAGAAAACACCCCCCAGGTAAGTCAGTGGCGTAAGTATGAATGTGGGAATAATACTAATGTCGTCAAAATTTCTTGCTTTAAGGGCATTGAGTAGTCCGGCGAGAGAGAACAGGGAGGAGACCAGCAGAGTTAGTATGACTGCCAGAACCGGATGAGTGACAACCGGATTGGTAAAGAACAGTGCTACGCTTGAAACAAGAATTCCTACCATGAGTCCGCGAAAGATACCGCCTGTCATATAACCCAAGATAATCGTATGCTCACTGACCGGTGAGACCAACAACTCTTCAATACTGCGGGAAAATTTTGCTCCAAAGAAAGAGGATGAGACGTTCCCATAAGAATTGGTAATAATTGACATCATGACAAGCCCCGGAGCGATGAAATCACTATAGGGAAATCCCCCTAGATTGCCTACTCTGCTGCCCATCAAATTGCCAAAAATCAGAAAATACAGCGTTGTGGTGATCACCGATGGCAGCAGGGTCTGGCTCCAAATGCGAATAATGCGCTGGACTTCCTTTCGGATAATGGTATAGAAGGCAATCCATTCAGCTTTGCGGTTTGTTCGGTCGTTCATGATGCTCTCTTTGCAGTAAGACGGACAAATAATTCTTCCAGACGATTTGTCTTGTTTCTTATTCCAGTGAAAGAAATTTTCTGGGTTTCAAGATGGTACAAAATTTTGCTAACCGGTATTCGGGAGCTGAAGGTAAGTTCCAGTGTCTGGCTGTCGCTGAGTACCGATTGTGCATTTTGAATGACCGGCGCTTTCTTGAGTGGTTTTGCTAGTTCAAGCACCAGAGTGTTGGTATCAAGCATGCTAAGCAATGATTTCTTGTCGGTATTGGCAATAATTTCTCCTTGGTTAATGATGGCAATATTACGGCAGAGTTGTTCAGCTTCTTCGAGATAATGAGTTGTTAAGATGATAGTGGTACCTGTGCAGTTGAGTTGTTGCAAAAAATTCCACATCTGACGTCGCAGTTCAATATCCACTCCGGCTGTCGGTTCATCGAGAATAAGCACTTCCGGCTGGTGTACCAAAGCGCGGGCAATCATTAGGCGCCGTTTCATCCCCCCCGATAGCATACGCCCCTGCACATTGCGTTTCTCCCACAGCTCAAGCTGGCGCAGTACCATTTCTGTTCTTTCACGGGCGAGACGGCGGGGAATTCCGTAGTAGCCTGCTTGATTTTGTACAATCTGTGCGACCTTTTCAAAGATATTAAAATTAAATTCCTGCGGTACCACGCCGAGTCGGCGGCGGGCTTCGGCAAAATTTTTGTCGATGTCAATGTCGCATATTTTTACAGTACCTGAATCTTTGAGAGTCAGCGAAGTTAAAATCGAGATCAGGGTGGATTTTCCTGCTCCATTAGGGCCAAGCAGGGCGAAGAAATCCCCCTTTTTTACCGTTAGGCTTATGCCTTTAAGTGCCGTTTGACCGCCCGTGTAAGTTTTTTTGAGGTTAGCTATTTCGAGTGCCAGCATATTATTGAAACCACTGGGCCATATAGCCCCCGGTATGCTTCATGTAATCGATAAACTCTGCAGGAACTTCGGGTAAAAGGCTGCTGCGTATTTCCGGTAGTTGCTCTAAGCGCTCTGCATATTGTTTCATCTTGGGGGTGCCCTCAAAATAATCAAATGGGATATATTTTTTTATATATTGAAACCGACCCAGCATTGGGGCAATTGCCGCGTCGATCAAGTTAAATTCAGTTCCGTTAAAAAAAGGCAGCACGATTTGCTCCTCAAGTTTTTGCATCCCTGAAAGAATTGCGCTGGTTCTCTCGTTAAATTCATTTTCTGTTTTAGCGTGCGCTTGTTGAAAAAACAGAGTAAATAATCCTGAGGAGAATTCAATCCAGGCGCGGTTACGTGCTTTTCTCAAGGGGTCTTTTGGGTGCAGTGAGGGTGGATTTACTTCGTCAAGATATTCATTGATGATTGCTGATTCAAACAGTACCTCATTGCCTACCAACAAAACAGGGACTTTTCCCGACGGCGAAATTTTTAGAAACCATTCTGGTTTGTTTTTCAGGTCAATGTACTCAATCTCATAGGGAACTTGTTTCATGTTCAAGGTAATGACCGATCGTTGCACAAAAGGACATAATTTGAAACTGATTAGTTTGTATTTTGTCGCCATCTTGACTCCTTATTTATTTTTTTCTGCGCGTTTTTTGCATAACTCTTCTACATAGTCAATAACGTTAAATTCATGACGCTTGCCTGTCAATGTGTTTATTTCACGCAGGCAAGTAGGTGAGGTAACGTTGATTTCTACCAGTGAACTGCCAATAATGTCGATGCCGACAAAATGAAGCCCCAGTTTCAGCAAATCGTCTTTTATGAGGGATATAATTTCTTTGTCTCGGGGCGTGATTTCGGTGGGTTGGGCGCTGCCGCCAGCGGCAAAATTATTGCGGTGATCTTCATCTGCATGCAGCCGAAGTACTGCGCCGAGAATTTCGCCGCCCAGCAGCAAAATGCGTTTGTCGCCTTGGGCAGCAGCAGGCAGATATTCCTGTAAAATGACAAATTCACCATTGCGGGTAAGTGACTCAAAGATAACCATGGCGTTGCTGTCGCCCCGACGTACTAAAAATACTGCTGAGCCACCAAAGCCAGTGGCCGGTTTGGCGACAATGTGGCCATGCCGGTTGAGAAATTCTCGGTATAGGTTCTTATCGGCAGTGATTACCGTATCGGGCACTATAGAGCGATAGCGTGCGGCAAAAATTTTTTCGTTTACGGTTCGCAAGCCTGCCGGCTCATTTAAAATAACGGTTTTGCTTGGCAGGTATTCGAGTAGCCACATATGGGTGAGGTAATTCAGGTCAAAGGGTGGATCAGTTCTAATAAAAAATACATCCACCTCATGCGCTGGTAGCAAACGAGCAGCGCCTGATTCTGCCTGTGCATACTCGCCGGCGATTTTTACTTTCACTTCATGCGCATGAAACATTAGGTTGCCTGAAACGAGAGAAAGTTCCCGCCAGGTCAGCCAATAAACCGAGTGACCTTTTTCGGTTGCGGCGGCCATTAGGGCCAGCGAGGTGTCTTTTTTGGGGTGGAGTGTCTCTAAGGGATCAATAAGATAGAGAAAGTTCATGTCGGCCACACCCTGTAATGGCCGCAGCCTGTGCTTCATGTGAAGCTGCCAGCATTGCGGTTTTCGTAAGAATGTAATAGAAGCGCAGGTGTCTTGCAGAGATTGGTGACTGCCGGGCGCTGAACGGCAAAAAGTGCATTCCCGTACTGTTCAAGTTTTCGCGCTCTGATTTTTCCGTATTGTAGCGCAGAAATTGCCCAATCGGATGACGGTCGCTCTGGTAAACGCAGACTTCAGCAGTATAGCCATTGTATTTCAATGTGTTGGGAATTCCTTCCTGTAGCAGGTAGGCGTGGATCTCCCGTGACCCTTTACCCTTGAAAAGTCGGTTACGTGTCTTGCGGTTCATAAAACGAATATCATCGGGTGACTCAAAAGGGATCAATCCCATGCCATAAGTGCCATAGTCAGCTTTAAGAAAGCCGAAAGGTTTGGCGTTAATGTTGCGCTCCCGGTATTTCTGTTCAATCTGTTCAAGCAGTATTGCCGCACTCTGTGCTATAATCTCCCGATCGGAATCAAGGTTGATATCGACATCGGCTACTCTGCTTGCCGCTCCTGTGATCTCCCAAGGGTCAATTTCCATTAGGTTAGCTAAATCTGCAGCTATACGATTGTAATAGCTAAAGTGCGATGACTTCAAGCGCGAGTGCCAGCCAAGGCGGGGGGATGGACAGATCGGAAAGGGCAGGTTCCGCAAAGAGTCGGGAATGCCGTTCATCAAATCGTTGTTTAAAATTCCCAGATCATAGGCGTCGTTTTGGCAATATGTGATTTGTCTTACTTCAAGACTTTTCCCTCGGGCAGTCAGCAGGGTCGCTTTCCCGTCGGTGTAAGTGACATCGGATAGGTCTGTGGGGGTCGTGACATCTACCTCGATTTTGCCAGCAAGAATCAGGTCACGTAACACAGCGATGTTTTCCAGATACCAAAGATTTCTGGAATGCTCTTCCATGATAACCAGCACCCGGCGGATATCCGCTTTGCGCGACATCAGGGCGTTTTTTATGACGAGAGCAGCAAAAGGATGATCGTCTAAATGCAGGTTGTTGAAACCTGCCGGAAACAAGTTAGCATCAATCGGCATGGCCTTGAAACCAGCATCTCTTATATCCGTTGAGAGGTACAAGGGCAGAGTAACGGTTTGTTCCTGCTGCTCAAGCCAGGCTTCAGCTCTGCTTAGAGCAACATCGGAAATTTTATCGGCAAGAAACATACTCAGGCGCCCAACAGCGCCTTTAGTTCCCCGTTCTGGTGCAGTTCCGTGACAATGTCGCAGCCGCCGATAAATTCCCCGTTAACATAAAGCTGGGGCAGGGTGGGCCAATCGGAATATTCCTTAATTGCCTGACGCAACTCTTCGCTTTTCAGTACATCGCGGGTAGCAAACTCAACGCCGTAATGGTTTAATATATCGACGACCCGAGCGGAAAATCCGCAACGCGGCATATCTTTGTCACCTTTCATGTAGAGTATAATTTTATTATTTTTTACATCCTGCTCAATTTGCTGTTTTACGTTTTCAAGGCTCACATTAAACTCCTGTGATTACATTATATAGTCTTTTTTTTCAACTTCCCATTTTTCGGGAGTAAAAGTTTTTAAACCCAAAGAGTGTACCCGGGCCTCCATCAGATTGGCGACCGCGCTCATGACCATTTTGTGCTGTTTTACCAGCGGGATGCCCCGGAACTGTTCTGCAATTACCAGGGCCTGCAGGTGAGCTCCATCGTTCATTGGATCATGGATATGTACCTCGGCACCGGGCAGCGCGTCGGTTATGGCTTTTTCTATCGCCCGGTATAACGCTTCAAACATGCTGGTAATTCTCCTGAAACCATTGAATGATGTCATCGGATTCATAGAGGGCTTTGCCGTCAATCACAAGGCAGGGAACCTGGGTTTTACCGCCAATGCGTAACAATTCTGCCCGCGCGCCAAGATCGGTCATGGTGTTTTTCATGGTTATGGTTATGTTATTCTGCTCCAGGTACCGTCTGACTTTCAGACAGTACGGACAGGAGTCAAAATGGTAGAGAACAAGCTGCGGCACTTTTGAAAATATATAGAGTATCGTGTGAAATGGCGAGAATTATGTACCGCAAGCTCCATCCTGCCTGAAGCGGCTGCTTTATTTTTTCTTGGCTGCTTTCGCTTTCTTGGGATCATTTTTTTCGTCAGTTTCTATGCGTGAGCGATAAGCTTCAATGCCGGCCTTGCAGCGTTTGACTAATTCATCATCGCCAGTAAGACTAGCAACCCGCCGCAGGCCTTCGAGCAATTTTATTGCATGTACAATATCATTAGGTGACTTTGTCGAAAGCTCAAATTTGTCCCGGTAGTGATTTGACGCGTTAAACATGTCTTCTTTTAACAGCTCAAGCATTTCCTGCCGGTCGTAGTAATAGATTTCTCTGGGGTCGCGGATAGATTGCACTTCACGAAAATCAGTCATATTTTTAAGCAAGACCGACGATTTGCTCCACAACTCGGGGAAGGACCACTGCCATTTCGTATTCTGGCCGTAAGCGTTAATGAGGCGTTGGATTAGTTTTTTGATATGTTTATAGAGGTTCAGGCGCTGGCGCGGATTGAATGGCTTTACGGCGTTCAACTGTTCGCGATTATGGTCAAGCGGCTCATCAATTTCTGCAGTAAAAATGTCTTCGGCTTCAACAATGATTTTATAAATTAGTTTTCTAGCGGAGTCAAGATAAGAATTATTTTTAATATTCATCATTGATTCAGAAAGATTACTCATGTCAATATAGAGGTTGGCCTGCTTGAGGTAACGGGCAATAATGGCTAAACGGTAAAATGGCTCTAATTTTTTGTTGGCTTGCATTTGTTTGCGATAAATAGAGATGTCTTTTTCTAATTCGCTGATTTCTTTTTTTTGTTCAGCAATTTGATCGTTATATTTTTTTTTGGTCGCCTGATCTACAGCCATGGTATTAATATCGGCTTTTTAAGCATAAAAATCTATTTTAGGGATATTCTCAGGTACCGGCGGCGTAACGCCACTGCTGCCGGCATCGGCTTTGGGTTCGTTTTCTGTTGTGGGTTGTGGCTGTGGTGGGGTTGTCTGCGGCTGGTTTACCGGCACCGTATAGGGATCAATTTTTCCTATGTCCATATTACATTATACGATTCTTTTCTTAGCAGTTCAAGCATTTTTTGCTGTTCTAAGCCCCCTGCTGGGGGGATGTAACTCTGTTTTGTTCAGGAATTCCTGAACAGATTGGAAAAACCCATCCCTTACCCCCGCGGGCTTTTTGGCCAAAGACGCGTCCGACACAAAGTGTCGGACAAAAGCGCCATCCGACACCCCCTGTCGGACGGTACTTGTTGGAGAATTCCCCATCTACTGGGGGTGCCATAACTATAGCAAAATATAAATCTATCTAACGTTATATTTGTTTTGAGTTACTAACCAGCCCCTGCCGGGGGTGATACCGTCCCCCTGTTCAGGAATTCCTGAACAGGGTATGGATTATCATAACAGATGTGGA
>CALHRC010000078.1 GCA_938038265.1 uncultured bacterium | reverse complement strand
GTGGCAGCCTGCCCCTGTTCATCAAAAGCCATAACAATGACCACAGCGCCATAACTTTTTATTATACGGGCTTGTTCTAAAAATTTTTCTTCTCCTTCTTTAAGGCTAATGGAATTAACCACCGAGCGGCCCTGCAGACATTTTAAGCCCGCTTCAATGACCGAAAATTTTGAACTGTCGATCATGACGGGCACGCGGGCAATATCAGGTTCGGCAGCAATTAGATTTAAAAATTTGACCATGGCCGCTTCACTGTCTAATAGTGCTTCGTCAAAATTCACATCAATGATATTGGCACCTGCCTCAACTTGCTGGCGGGCAATTTCGACAGCTTCAGCAAATTTATTTTCTAAAATTAGCTTTTTAAATTTAGGAGAGCCCGCCACGTTAGTTCGCTCGCCTACCATAATAAAACCACTGTTCTCATCTATAGTTAAAGGCTCAAGGCCCGACAGCCGAGTAGCTTTTTTTATCTGTGGAATTTTACGGGGGGATATATCTTTCACGGCCGCTGCTAACGCTGCAATATGCGCCGGGGTGGTGCCACAACATCCCCCCGCTATATTTAAAAAACCAGCTTCGGCAAACTCTCTCATCGCGGCAGCAAAAGACTCTGGCGTTTCATCATAGCCACCAAATGCATTGGGCAGCCCCGCATTAGGATAACAACTTATATAACAACCAGCTAAACGCGACAATTCTTCTATATAGGGTCGCATTTCTTTAGCGCCTAAAGCACAGTTAATACCCACTGACAGGGGTCTAACATGACTTACCGAATTCCAAAAAGCCTCGACCGTCTGCCCCGAAAGGGTACGCCCCGAAGCATCGGTGATGGTCACCGAAATCATGATAGGCACTTGCTGCTTTTTAACTTGAAATACTTTTTCAGCAGCCACTAAAGCCGCCTTGGCATTGAGCGTATCAAAAATAGTCTCAATTAGCAGCAGATCCACGCCGCCTTCGAGCAAGACATCGATCTGCTCAAAATAAGCCTGTTCGACTTGATCAAAGGTAACCGCACGAAAGCCCGGATTGTTTACATCGGGCGAGAGAGACAGGGTCTTGTTCAAGGGACCTACTGCCCCAGCAAGAAATACATCCGCCGCAGGCTGCTCTTCTCTATATTGGCGGATGGCTTCCCGAGCACAGGCCACCGCCGCCCGGTTAAGTGCTTTTACCAGTGCAGACAATTCATAATCGGCCTGGGAGAAGGAATTGCTATTAAAGGTATTGGTCTCTATAATCTTAGCCCCAGCGCGTAAATATTCAAGGTGAATGCTTGTAATCACCTGCGGTCGGGTAAGGCAGAGCAGATCATTATTGCCTTTCAGGGGGGATGGATGGCGGCACACCAGTTCATGGTCGCGAAAATCTGCCTCTTCGAGACCATAGCGCTGGACCATGGTGCCCATGGCACCATCTAAAATGAGGATTTTTTCTCCAAGTAAATTAGCTAAAAGAGTAGGCAGAGAATCCATGGGCTTTGTTTACGTTACTTAGATTATACTTTGGCTACAAGTAGTTGGCCAGCTTTTATTGATACATTTAAATACATCAATAAAGATACTCCTGCAAAAAAAGTCAGGGCGTCAAAACTTATTACTGCAAGCTAGCAGATTCCCCAACAAAGTGCAAAAGTATAAAGGATGGTAAGGCAGCCAACCCTTTCCTTAACTGCATGAGGTACATTTCACCAAGGTGAATAGTCTCTGGAGATGCGCAGTTAGCAAAACAAATATAACGTTAGATAGTTTTATGTGGCCTCTGCTCTGCGGTTTTGTTGGTGGGGAATTCCCCACCTTATGTTCAGGAATTCCTGAACAAAGGTTGCGTAAGACCGGCAGGCCACGGCAAGGTTCGAGGGGGTGCGAGCGCAAGCGAAGCATGCCGACTGTACAGCGGTTTTTGTTTGACAGAACAACCGGCTGATTTATTTGTAAATTCAGCAATGAGAAAAATAACGTTTCTGTATTGCTGGTTTTTCTTTCAGTTGCCTCTTGCTGCAGCCGGCAAGCAAATCTATCTGTTTCATGATCCGACAGTCAAGCTATACCGCATTACGGCCAGTGGTTTTTTAAGCCAAAAAGAACAAGCCAGAGTTATACCCGCGCCAGAGGCAGAGACAATTTTAAGAAACTGCGATGCCACTGCCGATAAAATTATGGTAACCCTTGGACAAGATATGCTCAATAAAGCTTTAAGCTATTGCCGCACTACCCCGGTGATTTTTGCCCATGTCAGTGCGCCTCAGCAAGCAGGCTACCGGGGATATCCCAACGTAACGGGCATCAGCTTTGAGTTGTCCCTGCGCCCTTACCTAACCGAGCTAAAAAAACTCCTGCCTCGCGGCAGTCACATTGGCTTTATCTACAGCACCGAACAAAACGAATTTATTGCTACTGAAATGGATTATTTAGAAGCAGAATTTAATTTAATCGGCGTCAGAAAAAAAATTGATAGCCGTGAAAAGCTCGGAGAGACCGTGCAGGAGCTCATCGAACGAGATGGCATTGCTGCCCTATGGGTCATGCCCGATCCGCTCTATAATAGGGCAGTTTTTCGGCGCCTGGCCGAAATCTGCCGGGAGAAAAAAATAATTCTGGTGACAAATTTTGAAGCTCTGGTAAAAGAAGCCGGAGCTGCTCTGGCGTTAGCTCCCAGTTATTTTGACGTGGGCTTGCAACTAGCAGAAATCACAACTGCAATTGAAAAAGGAATTTCCCCGCGCAATATTGCGTTTGGCCAGCCACAGAAAATTGGCGCTTATATAAATCCCGCCGTATTTGCCCAAATTGGTATTACCCCACCTGCTGACCTGCGTAACCGGGAGAAAGTTACCTTGCTGGTAGATGAAGCGCAGGATCAACTGACGGCCGGGAACACAGCGGCAGCGCTCACTAAATTCCGTGAGGCATTAAGACTTGACCGGCAAAACACAGTGGCAGAATATTATGTCCGTCTATTAGAGGCACGCGAAAACTACCAAGAAGCCAACAACCTGTTACAGGCGGGTAAATCACTACAGGCCTTGCCGCTTTTAATCTCAGCTGCGGCAACTTTACCGGAGGCACGTGCAAAACTTATCAGCCTGCGTGGGGAATTACAGAACCAGGCTGCTACCCTATTACGCAACGGCAAAGAAGCCTTTCACACTAAAAAATACAACCAGTGCCTGCAAGCAATGAATCTGGTGCTCATGATTGATCCCGGTAACAGTGAGGCGGCTCTGTACCGTGAAAAAGCACAACGGCGGGCGCAGGCTGTGGCAGATATACGGTAAGGGTAATGAGAGTTACAATACGGTCTAAATTTGTTCTGACCCTGGTCACAGTAGCAATTACTGCGGCCGTACCCCTTTCTCTGTACATCCTGGCTAAACAAGAAAAAGACAAAATCGAAGCGACCATTTCCATAGGTAGGGGCAATACACGCTTACTGGCTCTTTCTATGTTGGATGTCTTTCTCAAATCAGGCGGGCAGATCGCCTCAATGCGTATTGATGCCATTGAAGCAATCAACGTATTCCGTGACCAGAGGGATATCGGTGTGGTTTTTGCCCGAACCATTATGGTCAATAAAAAAAATTACGGTACCATCATGGCAACCCTCGACATCACAAAACAAGAATCTCAGGATACCGACAAGCAATATCTCAATAACAGCGAATTAAAACTCAGCAAAGCCGACATAGAAGCTCTCT
>CALHRC010000077.1 GCA_938038265.1 uncultured bacterium | reverse complement strand
GTGGAATTCCCTATCACAGTTCCGGAATTCCTGAACAGGGGGACGGTATCACCCCCCGTAGGGTTTATTAGTTACTAAAAAGCTGAATTATGTCACCTTATGAGAGGCATTTAATTACTAAAAAAATATAACGTTAGATAGATATTATACCCTGCCATAGTGATGGCACCCCCAGTAGATAGGGAATTCCCTATCTGGTATGGAAATCCATACCTTGTTCCGGAATTCCTGAACAAAAGTGGCACTACATCCCCCCGTAGGGCTTATTAGTTACTAAAAAGCTGAATTATGTCACCTTGCGAGGGCTTGTTAGTGACTCAAAAACTGTATTATGTCGCCTGGGGGCTGGTTCTCTTGATGTGGAATTCCCGATCTGGTATGGTAATCCATACCCTGTTCAGGAATTCCTGAACAGGGGTTGAGTTCCACCCGCCTTGCTTGGCAGCTTATTAGTTACTAAAAAAAACACCTTCCAAGGCAGTAAATATGGCATCGCCGCTTTTTCAGAATCTCTTACAGTACATCCATAAAGGCAGAGACGCTAAATACCGCCCTGCCTGCCCCAGCTGGCCCATAGCCCGGCGGCACAGGCAACTGGTACTTACGGTGGGTAGCCCGATAACTACGCAATAACTTGAGGTAGTATTCCAACGGGGCCGGTTCACTCTGTCCCAGCGGGGTAAATGGCTCCGGCAGCCAAGTAGTAAAACGGGGGGATATCCCCCGGCTCATAAAGTACTCTAAACCCTCGGTAGAGCTTTTCACCGCCGCATCTACTTCTTGAAAGCCATAAGGCTGCGCCATCTCAACCCCAGCAACAAAATTAGGGATAACGTTTGCGGCTCCAAATACCGAAGCCGATTCCACCACCCGACGGATCCAAGTCTCCCAGCCAATGTAGCGCTGCTTACCGGGACAAATTTTCGCAAATAATTGTTTGTCCCACACTTCATAATTGGGGTGATATATCTGCACGCCTGCATCAACAGCCCGGCGGCAGTCGTCAAGTTCCCAGGCCTGGATGACCATTTTGCTAATCCAGCGGCGGGGGAATTTTTTTTCAATAGCTGCAGCATATTGCAAATAAAAATCCACTTCATTTTTGCCCTGTAATTGCGCTGTCACTGAGCCACCGGTAAGGGTATAAGCTTGGGCTGTGGTATCATAGCGATCAATGGCGCTTAAGGCCTCAAGCAGTTCAGGGATGGATTTAACGCCGGTATAGGGTCGTCCCACCTTTTTCTGTTGTCGCCAGTTATGATTGATGTCGCAATATTGGCATTCTTCGTCTTTGCCAAAATATTGACAATTGCGAAATACCGTTAGGTAAATCAAATACCCCCATTCGATGACGGGTGCTGTTTCGCCAATTGGTTTGGTAAGATTAAATTCCTGCTGGTGGTTATAGTATTCTGGGATTGCAGGAAAAGTAACACTCGCAACTGGTTCATTTTGAAAAAATAAAGTGAGTTTAGTTTCATAAATCCCCACTTTGTAGGGTGAATGGGGGTTGATACGCACACTAATTACTGTGGGTTTTAGCTCATGTGGCCCGCCAGAGATGCGAATTTCTTCCGGCGCTTTCCAGTTTTCGCCTAATTGCATATCAGACAGAGGCACCCGGTCAAATGTAAAAATAAAATAGTCTTTTGTTTTGTAGTCACCCCGAAAAGCCTGTTCGTCAAAGGCCAGCCCCTGGCGCAGTATATCTTGCTTATAGACCACTTCAAAAGGTAGATCAGAAAAATCTTGCTGGTACCAAGCATAAAGTTCTTGGTCGCAAGAGAAATTTTTAGCTGCAGGAATTACTGCTGTTGTGCTCATCCGTAGTATTCCACTAAATTGTTTTCTGTTTCATGCAAGCGAACACAAAAAAGCTCAGCCCCATCGGGAATATGCCCCTCTAACTGCTGCCATATAAAAATACAAATATTTTCTGCTGACTGCACTATATTTTTAAAATAAGGGACATCCGTATCAATATTTTTATGGTCTAACTGAGACATAATTTTTTCTTCCATAATGTCTTTAAGTTTTTTTAGATCTACTACAAAACCTGTTTGGGGATGTACTCGCCCGCGCACGACAACCTCCACGACATAATTATGGCCGTGCAGGTTCGCACACTTGCCAAAGACAGCATCATCCACTTCGGGATGAAACATGCGGTGCGCCGCAGAGAAAACCATACGGCGGCGCAAATAGACAAAACCTTTTTCTATTTGGTTCATCCCCACTTAATGAGACCCGGCTCAAGGCGTCGCAACATCATCGGGTGTTTAGGATTGATGCGCACGCTATAAGTATAGCCACCGGAGCGTCTTGGTTCAAAGGTAGCCGTAAAAACAGCCAATTTATTTTCTTCCCCGATATATTGCATAGCAATTATGGGATCTGCCGACCACTCGTGGATCTCTCCTTCGCGGCTGTACACCAGGCAGACTTCGACATCTTCAGGTGTGAGAGGGCCTAACGCAATATGCGCCCGGAACTCAATTGGTTCGCGGGCCATTGTTACACGTGCATCGGGCAGGTGAAAGAATTGCTTTACTTCCACTGCCCCCCAATGTTCGCGTACCCGATGCAACCAATCACTATAAGCCTTTAGCTCTTTGAATTTTCCTTTAACTAATTCCAGATACGTTGTAGAAGTCGGCAGGTAAAATTTGCGGGTGTATTCTTTTACCATGCGGTCGGTATGGTATTCGGGAGAACATTCTTTTATGCTACCTTTCATGAGCTGCAGCCAACGTTTGGGCAGATTATCAGGGCCGCGATCAAAATAGCGGGGCACCACTTCTTTTTCGAGAATGTCATAGAGAGCGCGGCTTTCGACATAATCTTGGTATTCGTGATCTTCATATTCTTCGCCGCCGCCGATAGCCCAGCCTACGTTAGAATTGTAAGCTTCGGCCCACCAGCCATCGAGCACAGACAGATTGATGCCACCGTTAGCCGGTACCTTCATACCGCTTGTACCTGATGCCTCATGGGGCCGCCGCGGGTTATTGAGCCAGACATCCACCCCCTGTACTAAATAGCGCGCCATACGGATATCATAATTTTCTAAAAAGACAATTTTATTTTTAATGCCCGTTTCACGCGCGAAGTGAACAATTTCTTTAATGAGTTTTTTGCCTTCCATATCGCGAGGGTGCGCTTTACCAGCAAAGACAAATTGCACGGGACGATTGGCATCATTTAGTAACCGCACCAGACGCTCTTTATCTTTAAACAATAAATTAGCGCGCTTATACGTAGCAAACCGTCGCGAGAATCCGATAGTAAGCGCCTCAGTATCTAACAAATTACCCGCATCTTCAATTTGTGCCTGTGAAGCCTTTTTGCGTTCAAGCGCTGCACGGGTAGTTTCGCGCACATAACTTACCAGACGATCTTTCAGGCGCAACTTGGCCCGCCACAATTCATTGTTGGGGATCTGCTCAATGCGCTCCCACATCTCTTTTTTATCACCACGCTTAAGCCAGTCTGGCCCCAAATAGCGACGGTATAGGCGATCCATCTCATCGCTGATCCATGAAGGCAAATGGATGCCATTCGTTATGTAATCGATCGGCACTTCTTGCGGACGTAGGTTTTCCCAAATTTCATGCCACATTTCGCGGGCAACCCGACCGTGCAGGCGACTAACTCCATTAGCCATAGCAGAAATGCGTAGCGAGAAAACAGTCATGCCGAAATTTTCACTACTATAGTGTTGGTGAATCCGCCCTAAATCTAAAAACTTTTCTAACGGAATATGAAATACATTGATATAAGGCTCGAGATACCTGCTAATTAAACTGTCAGGGAAAACTTCGTTTCCGGCAGGCACGGGTGTATGGGTGGTAAAGACCGTGCTGGCCTGCACTAAATTAAAAGCCTGTTCAAAGGTAAGCCCATCATCCTGAATGTAAGAACGTATGCGCTCAAACGCAGAAAAGGCCGAGTGCCCTTCGTTCATGTGCACCGTGGAAGGGAACATCCCCATTTTTTTTAAGGCCCGAATACCACCCACCCCCAACACCAGTTCCTGTTTAATACGGTGTTCAGAATCACCACCGTAGAGGATATCCGTGATTAACTTATCTTCGTTACTATTTTGATCGATATTCGTATCTAATAAATAAAGTTTAATGCGGCCAACATTGACTTGCCATATTTGACAGAACACCTTACGGCCGGGTAAATCCACATCTACTAATAAAGGTTGTTGCT
>CALHRC010000076.1 GCA_938038265.1 uncultured bacterium | reverse complement strand
TGTCCCATGTCACGATATACATATTTTATAGGATAGTTTTGTCCTTTATAGTTATGCGGCCAACGTTCCATCAACAGTAAGGTAACAAAATAGCGTTCGCCATACTGCTCTAAGACTAAATGAGAAACTTTGCGCCGCCAGACAGTCTTTGCAAACAGAGTATCCGCTAAAGCTGGAACGGGAGCCGGTTGCAGGTTCTCACGATAATAATCGAGTTCACTAACAGCAGACAGGGCCGCTGCCAGACACAGAAACCATCCGCAAGCCTTCACCTTTCAAGTATCGGCTGTTTGGCGAAAAAATTCAACGAACCGCGCTGCCGACTTCAAGCGCTTCAAACCAATCGAGAAAGCGCTTTACATCATCCTCACGATAAATGGCTCCATGTTGCGGGCACATAAGACGGATTTTTAATTGGCGCATACGGGCAATCCAGTCATTCTTGGCGCGGTTGGATGGCATCCACCGGCGGTGGAACAACTCAGCATGTTTAATGTGAGCCATGAAATCTTCTACAAACATGCCTTGCATTTCGGGGGGTAGCAAAGCCGCACCAACATCCCCACTAAATAAAATTTCTGCTTCGGGGTCATAAAAATGAAAATTGCCTGAAGAGTGTAAATAATGCGCCGCTATCGCCTGAAATTCACGACCGCCGACCTTAATTATCATACCTTCGTCGGGGATTTTCACGAAAGTATCTTGATGTCCGCCAAAATGCGGAATAAATCCCGCCCAAAGCCAGCTGGTATAACAGCGGATATCCCTATCAATCTCCAACCACAGTTGCAATGAAGAGATAATATCGGGATCCTGGTGCGATGAAAAGATATACTTAATTTTACGCGGATCCATCCCCGCACTTAAGGCACTAAAGACAACGGGAAATATTTCCATACCACCGGGATCGAGAAGAATGGCCTCATTACCAGAGACAATAACATATTCGTTGGTATCAATTAGAACCGGCGCTTTTTCGGGATCGCGGGCAATAACATGCCATAGCAGACCGTTTTTATTATAGATTGTCTGTAATGTTTTCATGGCAATTACTCCCCGGTAAATTCTCTCATAATGTTAAGCAAACTGGAAAGTTTCTTCGATGAATTGGTCATAGCACTCTCAATTCTGTCGGCAACCATCGACAACTCTTGGCGATAAGCAGGCAAGTAGGCCACCTCAACCCTGGCATTGCGGTAAAGGGCTGCGCTGTTGTTACACAGCTTACGGGCCGATTCTGCCATTGCAGAAATTTCTGTTATCAGCCGGCGGATCTCAACTGCCCGGCGCGCGTGCAGTACAGCCGCTCTTTCGAGAACCTGCGCAACCGTTGGTCCAGCCTGCCCGGCAGTTAATTGAGGTAAGCGCCGGTAAAAGTTACTCATACGTTCATACTTGCTTTGGGCAGAAACGTTAACTACAAGAATACGAATGTTGTTAAGCAAAGCGCGGCTGATTTCGTCTAGGCGCCCGGCAAAAACACGCATTTCAGCTGCAACCACAGTAAAACCATTGCGGCGCCCTTGGTCCGCCCTGCGGGCAAGCAAAATTGCATTTACAGCGTCGATATTGATCGAGGAGGATATCCGACGGATATCTTTCAGTATTTCATTCGATTCAATAATGCCAGAAAGTCGCTCTGTTGCTGACTTTTTCACAATGATATATTAAAGATTAAATTTATACTGGCAACGGGTTTTTATTGCGCAGAATTATTGCCGCAGCGAACACCGTATCATTGCTGTGAAAGCTCAACGCAACAGAGGCCGGGCAATCTGCTCCCGAAACGGCCAGGGAATTGCCAGCAGCACTACCAGCAAGGTCAGCGAGAAAAAAATCAATTTGAGCTTACGGTGCTTATTATCGTCGGCAGCGCGACGTGCCAGCACATTGCCCACATGCAACAGGATCATGGCAATAAGCCCTAACGCAAAATGCTCCACCGCAAAAAAACGCAGCGAGGCCTGTTTCATGGCAGCGCCAAAATTTGCAAAAGCCGCTTTCACTTCCGCGTTGAAAAATGCGTAGAGCAGAATGCCCAACAAGAACTGTACATCCATCGAGATAAGAAATACCAACCCGGCGATTCTTTCCCGACGGCCAAAGGGGGATTGCTGCAACAGACCGCGCACTGTCAGAAACAAAACAAAAAGCCCGGCAAACAACAGCAACCAGCGGTTGTATGAGTGAAGGTAAAGCAGAGCGGAATACATACGGCAGGATGGCATCCACTGCCTACACTGTCAAGATGTACTTGGCCCCAAATAAGGTAACCATTTTCTCTTAATTTTCATGGACGCACCATCGGTTATGGCAGATCCATCCCCCATGAAAAAGGTTCTAGTAGTTTCACTCGTTGTTCTAATTTTAGGGGGGATGGTTGGGGCAGACGAAGGCTTTAACACCCGTGAACTACAGCAGCGCTTTTCTCATAACATTCGCAAATATACCCTGAAAAACGGATTGCGGGTTATTTTAATGCAGAACGGCACAAGTCCCTCGCTGGCCCTTTATTTGAAAGTCGGCGTCGGTTCTGCCAATGAGCCTTTTGACCGCGCCGGCACCGCGCATTTTCTCGAACATTTACTTTTCAAAGGCACTACCCGTTTGGGCACTATAGATTATGAACGGGAAAAACCTTATTTAGAGCAGCTCATCGCCGAAGGAGAACGCATTGATGCTTTGGAGCGCCGGTTACTTGACCCACTACTGGGGAAGGAACAACGCACCCAGCTGCAACAAGAACTTGAAATTCTAAACCGCAGGTTCGCACTGTGGCAGAAACAGGCCGCACGCTTTGTAATCAGCGAAGAAGATTCACAGATATATTCCCGCGCCGGACAAGTCGGTTACAACGCCTACACCTCAACCGATGTCACCAACTACCAGATCAAGTTACCCAAAAATCGTCTGGAGTTATGGGCGGCTCTTGAAAGCGAGCGTTTTCTCAATCCTGTTTTCCGTGAGTTCTACCCTGAAAGAAAAGTAATTCTCGAAGAACGTCGCATGCGGTATGACACTAAACCATCCTCCCTGCTCTATGAGCTTTACATAAAAACTGCCTTTGGTTTTAGTCCCTATGGTAAACCGGTAATTGGCTTTGAGTCCAATATCCTGCGGATGAAACACTCGGAAACGCTGGAATTTTTCAGAAATAACTATATTCCCTCGCGCATGGTCATCGCTATTGTGGGCGATCTTAATTTTGATGAAACTTTTCAAATTATTGAGCGTTATTTTTCCCGATTGCCTGAACGAGCCGAACCGGAATTTCCACCGATAACATTGGCACCCCAGCGAGGCAAACAGATCGCCTGGCTTGAAGCGAAGAGTACCCCGCAGTTTATTACAGGCTGGCGACGCCCCGCTATCACGCACCAAGACTCCGTGGCGCTTGAAATGCTTGGCCGCTTGCTAACTGACGGTCAGACATCCCGCTTAAAAAAACGTCTGGTGCTTGAAGAAAAGATCGCTTCTTCGGTTTCTGCCTATACTGCCCTACCGGGCGAAAAGCTGGAATCTATGTTTACCGTATTCTGTTCCGTTTACAGCGAAGAGCAATACCCGCTTGCCGAAAAGATGATCGCCGAAGAGCTCTCTAAAATTGCCACCGGCGAGGTCAGTGATAAAGAATTACTAAAAATAAAAAATAGTTATTTAGCGGAACTCATCGGCTCATTGACCGCCAATGCCGGTCTGGCAGATAACTTAAGTTATTATGAGCTGATGCTCGGCGACTATAACCATTTTTTCACTTCATTAGACGCCATAGCAAAAGTTACGGCGCAGGATCTCAGCCGCGTAGCCAAAACCTATTTTACCGACAGCGGCAATACGACCGTGTATATGAAACCGCTCCACCGCTAACGCAAGTTGCTATACGCCTACTAAAAATAGAGAGTCAATTATTAGATAAACAATCCGGGTGTATATTGAGGATATACTGCCGGGCATACTTAGCGGCGAAACTGTCGCCGAGAAATCCCGCCGTAACAATATCTGACTCGGCTTCCAACTGCCTGGTATATTGCTGCGCCAGTGGCCGATAAGACCAGTGCCATTTTTCCACTTCATAACCGCGTCGGAAACCGGTTCTTCGTTTATCAGGAGGATTTTTATAGGGCTGG
>CALHRC010000075.1 GCA_938038265.1 uncultured bacterium | reverse complement strand
GCGGCTTTCCGGTATTTCAAAAACGCCTTGGTGCAGTCGAGTTTTACGAATAGTGGGCATAAATTTTACTGGATACCTATGTCCCAGATACCAGAAAAGCTCTCCTTCAATAAATTGATATCCCCCATGTTGCTTTTGCTGTTCTCGTAGTGAGGCCCATTGTTTCTGTGCCCATGGCATATATTTGGCAATAACTTCATCAATCTGCTTCCGGCTGACTTTCAAAGGTGCCCTGACCTGCAGTTGCTCTATACCAACGATCTTGAGAGCGATGGTCTTGCGGCGGCAGCGAATAATATCGACTTTCATCATATCTCCACAACAGCACCAAAGCGTCGGGTACGCTGGCGATAATCTTCTAAGGCCATCTGCAAATGTTGTGCCGAAAAATCCGGCCATAAAACATCCGTAAAATATAATTCGGCATACGCTGCTTGATAAAGTAGAAAATTTGATAGCCGCTTTTCTCCGGCAGTGCGGATTACTAAGTCCACATCAGGCAGGCCAGCTGTATAAAGATACTTTTCAAAATCCCGGCGGCTGAATTTTCCTGAGCGATTTCTACTCGCTGCAGCAGCTAGTTGTGCTGCCCGCAAAATTTCATCCCGCGCTCCATAATTGATACAAAAATTGGCAATCAAGCGCTTATTCCGGCGAGTCTTTTCAAGGCCACCAGTAATTAATTCGCGGCTTTTTTTCGGCAGGCGACTGGTATCCCCCGAAACCAGCAACCTAATTTTTTTTTCTAACATGATCGCAAGATTCTGACTGATGAACTCATCCAGCAAACTGAATAATCCCGTGATTTCTGCACGCGGACGCCGCCAGTTTTCTGTAGAAAAAGCATACAGCGAAACAACGGGGATGCCCAGCTCAAGCAATACATCCAACAGATTACAGAGAGTCTGCGCACCCTGCCGATGCCCGTCTAAACGCTTAAGTCCCCGAGAGCTGGCCCAGCGACCATTGCCATCCATAATTACGGCAATGTGCTGCGGCAGTGCCTTGGATTGCTGGTGCTGTTCTACTTTTCGGGCCAATGGGACTCTCTGGTCAAAATCAGACAGTCAAAATCTCTTTTTCTTTGGCGGCGGCAAGATCGTCCATTCTTTTAATATGGGCGTCGGTCATTTTTTGTACTTCATCAATATAGTGTTTGATGGCATCTTCAGAGAGCCCTTCGCCTTTCAGTTTTTTCAGATCATCATTGGCATCGCGCCGGATATTGCGAACCGCAATCTTATGTTCTTCCGTTTTTTGTTTGACCACTTTGACCATTTCTTTGCGGGTCTCCATGCTCATCTCAGGCAATACAATCCGAATAATGTTCCCATCATTCTGGGGATTGAGGTTACGTCCTGACTTCTGGATTGCTTTTTCAACAGCCTGCAAATTAGCTTTATCCCAGACGTCAATAGTGATCATTCTCGCTTCAGGAACGTTGATATTACCGACCTGGTTTAAGGGCATCAACGAACCATAAACCTCAACACGGATATCTTCAACCAAAGCTGGCGTCGCACGCCCACTGCGCACCTGCGACAACGAATGCACTAAATCATTGACGCTCTTAGTCATGCGTTCTCTGCAATCGCTCAGAATCAATTCTACCGTTTCGTTTGCTTCCATAATCAGTAGTACCGTGTCTGCACGTCATATTCAATTAGCGTTCCGACTTGTTCGCCTTTTACAGCCTTTAGCAGATTACCCTCCTGGCGGATATCAAAAACCTGAATTGGCATCTTGTTATCCATGCACAAGGAAAAAGCAGTACTGTCCATCACTTTCAATTGCTTCTGTAGTGCGTCTATAAACGAAACGTGACTATAGCGCTTTGCGTTGGGATTTTTTTCCGGATCGCTGTCGTACACACCATTGACCTTGGTGGCTTTGAGAATGACATCCGCATCAAGTTCTATGGCTCTCAAAGCGGCAGTCGTATCCGTAGTAAAATAAGGGTTACCTGTTCCGCCAGAAAGAATCACGACTCGTTTTTTCTCAAGGTGCCGGATGGATTTACGCCGGATAAACGGCTCAGCAACCGACTTTATTTCAATTGCTGTCTGCAGACGGGAAATCAAACCCATCTGCTCCAGAAAATCCTGCAGGGCAAGACCGTTAATCACTGTAGCCATCATCCCCATGTAGTCGGCAGTAACCCGATCCATGCCCTGAGCCTGTGCCTTCTCGCCACGCCAAAAATTACCCCCGCCAATCACGATGGCAATCTCGACGCCTAAACGATGCACCTCAATCATCTGTTCCGCAAGGGACTTAACGACCTGAACATTAATACCATGACGATCGTCTCCGGCAAGAATCTCCCCGGAGAGCTTCAGTAAAATACGCCGGTACTTTTTGCCTACATATTGCCTGGGAGCTGTACCGGCTGGATTTCCCATTTTACTTCATTGCAAAGCGGATAAAACGGGCGACCGTAATATTCTCACCCAAAGTAGCAATTGTCTCTTTAATTAAGTCCCCTACGGTCATCTTAGGATCTTTAACGTAAGGCTGCTCTAATAGGCAGATTTCTGAGCGGTATTTGGCAATCTTCCCTTCGAGAATTTTCTCGATAACATTATCTGGTTTGCCCTCTTCTTTAAGAGCAGCGCGCTGGATTTCCCGCTCTTTGTTGAGTACATCTTCGGTTACATCTTCACCACGAATAAACTGCGGATCCGAAGCGGCAATATGCATGGCAATATTTTTTCCAAGCTCCTGAAATTTTTCATTTCGGGCGACAAAATCGGTCTCGCAGTTTAACTGCACCAATACGCCCATCTTGCCGTTATGGTGAACATAAGAGAATATCTGCCCTTCAGAAGCTTCGCGATCCATCTTCTTCACCGCTTTGACAATGCCACGCTCCCGCAACAGGTTTGCGGCCTTTTCAAGATCGCCGCCGGTCTCTTCCAGCGCCTTTTTGCAATCCATCATGCCGGCGCTGGTCATCTCCCGCAGGGTCTTTAATTTGTCTGAATCTACTGCCATCTTATACCTCGTCTTCGCCAAACTTGCTTTCAATCTCTTCAAGATCATCAAGACGGCTCATGCTGCTGTCAATATCCGAATCTTCCATCTCACCAGCACTGTCGATCTCAACGGTCTGAAACTCGCCCCCCTCTTTGCCCTCTTCAATCGCATTCGCCATAATGTCCAAAAATAAAGCTATCGCACGGATAGCATCATCATTGGCGGGTATTGGGTAATCAATAAGCTCAGGATCACAGTTGGTGTCAACCAGCGCAAAAATCGGAATCCCTAAGCGATTGGCCTCTTTAACCGCAATTGCCTCGCGTGCCGGATCAACAACAAACAACGCATCAGGCAGGTCATACATATCGCGAATACCATAGAGGTCTTTTTTCAGACGTATCAATTCGCGCTCAAGCTGCAGCCTCTCTTTTTTAGTTTTTATCAGCTCGTGAACGGTATTTTTCTCAAAGGCTTCTTCAAGCTTACGCAAACGAGCAATCGACTGCTTAACTGTCCTGAAATTGGTCAGCAACCCACCCAGCCAACGGTTATTTACATAAAACATTCCACAACGCGTCGCGGCTTTTTCAATCTCAGCCTGGGCCTGCTTTTTTGTGCCGACAAAAAGAACCTTGCCGCCCTTTGAAGCTAAATCCCGCATTGCCTCATAAGCTTCTTTAGCAAGAACAATTGTCTTCTGCAGGTTAATGATGTGGATCCCATTGCGGGACGTGAAAATGTACCTTTTCATTTTGGGATTCCAGCGCCTGGTCTGGTGCCCGAAATGTACGCCTGACTCAAGCAGGCTTTTCATCGAAATTGTTGCCATAGTTTCTTCCTTTAAAAGTTACTTTCGTTGCGCGATTGCCACGCCGCGAAACTATTGTTATCGCCGAAGCGAGATTCTCCCCTTCACAGGGAGTAAGACAAAAAACTATAGCTAAATAGGGTGTAAAGAAGAAAACTAACTTAATTATCCAGTCCGAGGAGATATGTTACACTTGGATTGCTGAAGCCTCAACCTCATAAGCGGCAGCGTGAGAAAGCATCCCGCTGACGGCCCAATAAATCCATAGCTTGGTAGGACATTCCCCACCCAAAAGTAAAAAAGTAAATGAGGGGGCTTGAAGCCCCCTCGCTGCGGCCAAACTGCCCGCGCAAAGCGCGGGCACCGGCGGCGATCCGCCCTTATCGGGCGCCGGTTTTCGCTTGAGCCGCTCAAACCTGACCGCCGCCTGTTTGTCCTACGCTACCCCCGGCTTTACCTTAAGTTAAGACATTCCGGAATATGGTATGGCTTGCCATACTACCAGGCCTTTGTTCAGGAATTCTAAGAACAGATAGGGAATTCCCCACCGAGGAGATATGCGTAGAAGCACAATGGAAATAAAAACTATCTAACGTTATATTTGTTTGGTTGCCAACCCTTCTTGCAATGTGACATAAAGCGGTTTTTGGTAACTACTTGCGTGCCGGGCCACGAGCAGGCCTGCAGAAAACATCGGCCCCATATTTTCGCCTGGGTGAACCGGGGAAGTTCTAAGTTCAGCCCTAATAGTTGGGTGATTACTTAAGAAGAACTGCCACGATTGCGATTGACAGAAAATGTTGGCTATCGGGGATGCCTTATGGTACTTAGCTTATTGGCCTTGATATCCATTTTGCTTATCTTTTTTTGGCTTAAAACCCTAAGGCCTATGTTGAGTCTTATGAAAGAACACAACCTACGCTGGCGGGCACTATATAAGCAATATGCTTACCGTTTTGAAGAAAATCCTCCGGCTCATTTGAAGTCATTTCTTTTCTGGCACTTGCTGGCAAGTTGTGTTCCTTGTCTGTGGGTAGCTTATTTTTCTTATGACACGGATTGGTCCTTTTTAATTTTTCTTTTTCCTATTGTCTGGTATTACTTTTGGCTGCGCTTTTTCTTTTGGGAGAAAAGCGACCTGCATGACTGAACTGCCTTATTTGGTTGAACTTCCTTTTTGCGGCTCGACAAATGATGAGCTACGAGCGCGCCCTAAAATGCTGCGCCAGCATGGAGCCGCTATATATACGTTAGACCAGCGCCAGGGACGGGGTCGTTTAGGCAGGCGTTGGTTATCGCCACCGGGCAATTTGGCTTTTTCGGCAGTACTTCATGCAGCTGACGGCCAATGCGCCCGGCTTATCCCTGTTGTGGTGGGGCTAACGGTATTTCAGGTATTAAAACAATTTAACCCACAGCTAACTTTAAAATGGCCTAACGACATATTAAGCCATGGTCGCAAACTTTGCGGTATTTTGTGTGAATCTGTTTCGGGCATCTTACATCCCCCCGCCTTGGTAGTCATTGTGGGTATTGGAGTGAATTTGCAGAAAATTACTTCTATGGATTTTCAAGCGGCTAATCTCTCTCTCGACGACCCAACAGTTTCTGGTAGGGAGATCGCCCGCTATTTAGCCGCTGCCCTGCAAGCAAGCCAACAGCCATCGTCGTTAACGCCTGATTTCATTGCCCAATGGAACCAAGCAGCGGGTTTGCCAACGCAATTTCGCTATGGCAGCCATGACAAAACCTACACGGGGATCACACTACAAAGCGATGGTCGTCTAAAGGTAGAATGTGAGGGCAGCAGCATCTTATTAGAAAGTGGTGAAATTCTGCTTTGCAGCCCTAACGACTAAATTTTTTTTACGTAAATGAAACACACTCATTTATTTGAGCGGCACGCGGCGTTGCGCGCCCGCATGGTGCCGTTTGCTGGCTACCAGATGCCGGTAAGTTACACGAGCATTCGGGAAGAGTATGACGCTGTGCGGCAAGATGCCGGCCTCTTTGATATTTCTCACATGGCGCCTTTTGAGTTAAGCGGCAGCGAGCGCCTTACTTTGTTAGAGCGCCTAACCCCTCGTCTGGTATCGACATTAAAAGCTGGCAAAATGCAATATAATGTGTTACTTAACGAAACAGGCGGCATTGCCGATGATATCACAATTTTGCTGACACCGCAAGAACGACTGTTTGTCATTGCCAATGCAGTGAACCGTGACAAAATCGAAATCATGCTTAACGCCGAGAAAAAAAAATACGGGGGGGATGTACAAATCCATAGCGCGCCTGATTATGTACTGCTTGCCTTGCAAGGACCACAGGCGGCGCGCTTTGCCCCGCTGTTTAGCACAAAAGCAGCTGGGCTATATTTTTACGAAAACATAACGTATGACGATTTACTTATCATGCGCAGTGGTTATACCGGCGAGGATGGCTTTGAAATTTTAGCCCCCGTAGAACAAGGTTTACTGCTGTGGGATAAATTTATACAAGCGGGAGTTAAACCCTGCGGCTTAGCAGCGCGTGATCTACTGCGCCTTGAGGCCTTTTACCCACTGTATGGCAATGAGCTCAATGATACTTTAAGTCCAGCAAGCTGTAATTTAAGCTGGTTAATTTCAGAAAACAAAGAGTATTATGGTCGCGAAAGAATATTGTACGAAAAAGAAAATCCCCCCTGGCAAACTATCGGCTTTCAATTATTAGAAGAAGGGGTGCCTCGGGCAGGCTATGAAATTTTTGCCGGGGATATATTAGCTGGTGTCGTGACTAGTGGTAATTTTTCATTTCTCTGGAACTGCGGCTTTGGCTTAGCTCGCTTAAGTACCAATATGATGTTAGATAGTTTAACTGTGGCCATTCGCGGACAAAAGAAAAAAATTACTCTGCTAAAAAAATCACCTCTTAAAGGCAGTATTAAAAGGAAGTCTAAATGAGTCATTCCCCTTTTCCATGGCATGAGTTGTCTGCCGATGAAATGAGCCGGGAATTATCAGAGGGTTTACGCCATTTTACGACCGCCTATGTTGAACAGTTTTCGGTGCGTATCCCCACTGGTATTTTACCAATTATTGACGATATAAGAGACACTTATGTGCCCTATCTTAACGATTCAGAATACAAATCGAATATTTGTTATTTATTACATCTTATTCAATACCAATTATGGAATTATAAAATTTTTCGCCCTAAGCTTTCTTTAGAAAATGCTTTTTTCTACCAGCAAATGGTCACTTTAGGAATTATTGCAGAAGCATTAGCACACGCCATTTTACTTAATCCCTGTATTGAAATTGAGCCAGGCGATCGCTCGCTGGGAAAGGTAGCAGAAGCCTACATAGATTTGCATGAACAAATTAGCCGGCGCAGCTTTGCTCAAAATATCGATTTGTTAGCTGCTTTAAAAGTTATCGATTTAAAAACTCGCGAAGAATACCACAAGATTCGTGCAGAAATGCGCAACCTGGTTCATATACAGGGGTGGGATGGCCGACTATACCAATCGGTTACTTATAATTATTTTGCGAATAAATTAAAATCATTTATGAAGCTTATGGTTAACCTAAAACAAAATATAAATTTAAATTTCTCACCCCAAGATCTTAAAAATTCTCTGCAGGGCTCTCGCGAAATTTATTATGGAAAAATTATTAGCTATTACAGCAATAAAGGTTTTGGATTTATTAGCTGTCATGATTTTCCAGATAATGTTTTTTTTCATATCAATGATTTTGATACAGGTCAAACACCTATCATAGAAATAGAAAACGAAGTAATATTTAGCGTTAAGCTCGCGGCAAAAGGTATGAAGGCCACCGGTATTAAAAGAATCACATTATGATACATCCAGCGCTTAAATTTTTGCAAACTATTAAAACCACAAACGCTGAATATGTGATTGAATTTTGGGGGAAAAGCTATAGTACAGAAAAAAATCGCACCAAAGAGAACGAGCTAACCCTGCTTAAAACACAACATCCCCACATACACTGCGGTTTACTTGAGCAAGTGCATGGTAATAAAGTTGTCGAGCTCTCTTATATAAATTTTGCCGATAATTTAGGTAGTGGAGATGCTCTAATAACTTGTGAACCCAATATGTTATGCTGCATCCGCAGTGCTGATTGTGTACCTCTATTGGGATTTAGCCAAGACAAACCATTATGTTTTGCCATTCATGCTGGCTGGCGGGGACTGCATGACAATATCATTGCTGCCACCATGAAGTGCGCGGTCGAACACTATGGGGTACATCCTGCCTCGCTAAAAATAATGATTGGGCCGCATATTCTGTGTGATTCTTATGAAACCGGCCGGGAAGTCTGGAGCAGATTTGATGCCCGCTATTCAAAAACCAATGGAGAAAAGGGCTTTTTGGATCTCACCGCCATTGCGCGCGACCAGCTGCTATCTTGCGGAATTTCTTTCGGAAACATTATGCATGAGGCCCATAATACCTTGGGATCGGATCTTTTTTTTAGCCATCGCGGCGGCGACAGCGGTCGCAACCTCAATGTGATTTATCTAAAAAATTAAGCGTCAATTTCTTTTCGATATTCGCGAATTTCACTTAGGTATTGTTCAATTTTATCAAAAGCTTCAGCAAAACCAGAGAGGTCTCGCGCTTTACTGCGGCGGTTTAGATCAACTAAAAAATCGGATAACGGAATAAAGCCAATACTAAGCGATGAGCCTTTCATGGTATGCACACAGAAATCAACCTTATCGCCATCGCCTGACGCAAGAGCTTCTCTGGCTTCTTTTAACAACACGGGCGTATGTTCCAAAAATTTATCTACCAACTCACAGAGCAGCCCGGTATCGCCCCCGCTAAGTTCGATCAATTCCTTGTATTTTTCTTCAGAAATTCGTATAGCCATAGGATTTATTTCCTGCTTACTCTTTCTAGATTTGCCCGGATTGTTTCGTTATCGGGATCAAACTGCAGGGCTTTTTCAAACGCGGCAACCGCCTCTTTAGGATGCCCTGCGCCAGCTAAGGCTAAGCCCAAGGTATTCCATGCCTCAGTATAGTTAGGCCGCAAATTGACAGCATAGCGGCCATACATAACAGCCAGCTCAAAACGTTCTAATTTATAGTGAATTGTTGCAAGCCAATAATAAATTTCTGCGTTCTGGGTGTTCAGTTCAATATAGCGCTGAAAATACTCCGCCGCTTTTTCAATACGACCAAGCTCATAGTTGACCAGACCAGCAATACGCAGTGAATTCAGATTACGCGGGTATAATTGCAAAGCTTCTTCGATATATTGGGCTGCTTTACTGCGGTTACCCTGTTCTAGATTCTGCTGGGCCACCGAAATCTGATCCAGGAAAAGACCATAATTGGCGTCGGCTTCGAGAACCAGGATTGAGATATCATCGAGGGGAGCGGTTCCTTGGGCAAATTCTTCAAGAGAATACATAAGTTGCGCTAAAAGTTGGTCGGCGGGCAAATGACCAAATTCTTTAAGAACTCCATTCATACGCTCATGTCCGTATTCTTCGCCGTTTTCATGGCGAAACTCCACAATCCCATCGGTATAGAGAATAATTTTATCGCCCGGCAACAGACGATTCTCTTTCTCTTCATAGCTCCCGCCGGCTTCTTCAATCGCTCCGATGAACAATCCCCCCGTATCAAGCAGCTCGATTTCGCCAGAACTCGCCCGCCACAACTTGGCGAGCTGGTGAGAAGCATTAGAATAGAGAAAATGATGCGATTCATCAATCGAAAGCAGAAACGCAGTTAGGTAATCCTGGGTATTGATCATTTTGAAAAGCTGGTCATTGACCTTCTGAAAAATTTCAGAAGGATTATAAGTCTCTGCTGCAGCCTTGCTAAAAGAAACTTTTGCCATCGTTGTAATTAAAGCTGCCGGTATGCCATGACCGGAGACATCAGCCATCAAAACTCCATAGCGATTGCCCATCATAGGAAAAACATCATAAAAATCCCCGGAGACTTTTTCCATGGCTTTCCAATGGGCTGCAATTCTAATACCATTCCATTCCGGAAAATGGCTTGGAATAATACCTTTTTGTATTTCAGCAGCGAAATCCAACTCCATTTGCATGATCGCATCTTTTTGCGATAATTCTTCATAGGCTTCTTTTAATTGTCGGGTACGTTCTTGTACTTTCTTTTCAAGATTTGCCTGATAATCACGGATGGTTTTAGTAGCACTGATAATACCACTGGCAACATTGACAAATTCTTGATCTAACGAACGGGGATATAACAAGCCCTCCCCACCTTTTTTCAGATCAGCGGCTGCTGCTTCAATTTCTTTTAGCGACTGGTAAATAATCGAAAAAATAAGATAAGTCATTAACATGGCGACCATCACTGCAACGGCACCAAAAACAATAGCAGAAAAAAGTTTTTTTTCTTCCTTAACTGCACTGTAAGTCAGCGCATTTGAGACAAATAAGGTAATTGCAAAAAGTCCCATAAAGAGAACTAACTTAAGCCGCACATTGGTGATCGCCTTATCTTCATAATCAATTTTTTTATTGTGCAATATCCTTTTACACTCTGAACGCAACGGGCCAGAAGCAATTTCACCAATGACTTGCGAAAAACTAACATGAATAAAAAAAGCAATTAAACTTAATGTTAATACAATAGGATAGTCTTGTTTTTGAAATGTCTCCGTGACAATACCGGCAATAAAAAAAGCCACACCAATAAATACCACCCAAAAAAGTGCCACCAGAGAATTCTGCACCGGCAAGGTACGTAACACTTGTAACAACCGTAAATAATCTTGAGACGATAAATCATCGCGCAAGCTAATTTTACCATTTTGAAAAACAACATTCTGGTTGAGAAATCTTATGCCAGAAGTAAAACCAGAAAAACCCAAATGATGCAATAAACCAAAATGCAGCGAATGCATAACCCAGCCAATAGTGATAAAAATAAATAATATTAACATTAGGGTATCATTGACCGGAATACGAATAGCCTCGGCAAAATAAATGACAAAAATATTTGTCAAAATTGCAGAAATTCCTGAAGATAGAGCAACGGCAATCCCATAAGAAATTAGCCGCGCTACATGATAAAATACAAAAGAGGTCAGCCTCTTCATAGGCACTTGCTTGCCGTTCGGTTGCTCCTGTCAAACAGTAATTACCGTAAAAGTAAATGTAAGCTCCCGAATAAGTCTATTTGGCTGAAGTGCCATTAAATAACGGGGGCGCTCACCGCCCCCGCGCCCCAAGCGTCCCCGCAGGGGACACCGTGCCGCGTCTGCCCTTTGTCTGGTCACTGGTTTTCACGCATATCGCGCTCAAACCTGCCGCGGCCCTGGCCACTTTCGGCTTCCCCGGTATGGAATTCCATACCATACTGTTACTTGTTCCAAAATTCTTCGAACAAATAGGGAATTCCCCATCATTATCGACAACATGAAACGACTCGCACACATCGTGCTAGACAAAAAGTCTCTTTTTGTATTCAGACATTTTAAGAACAAAATAGCTAAAGCCAAAGGTCGCTGCCACCCCGGCAGGCCAAGGCTCACAGGTTAGCAAGAACCGCTGCGAACACGTTAGCGCCGCATACCTTGGTCGCTGCCCGATCAAGACAGGCTACAGCGAGGGGGTTACTTCCGCAAGCAGAACATTATTTACCGAGAAATGTTGCTGTGTTACGTTAGAAATTCTCTCTGATGAACGCGGCTAGTTCAGATCGGGTCACATCCCGTGCGTTGATCCGCACCACATAAGTGCCAAACAGGCGATCATGTAAGCCGCGGTTGTTGCGGGCAATTTCCATCGTTACCAAAGTAATAAAATAGAGGGGAAAGGCTTTAAGCATCCCCCGTGCAAAAGAACGCAACAAACCCGGCGGGCTACCATCCGCCATCACAACCCGAATGCCCAGTTTACGCCGCACGGGGCTGCTGCCCGCATTGCCGCTGGGCTGGCCAGCTTCCATCTTAGCTAACAACACACGCCAGAACACAATGAAAAACAACGCGCCACCAACAGCAACAGGTATGGCTAAATTACGAATATCTGCTGTTTGTGGTAACAATGGTCCAATTACAAAAAAAACTACCGCAACCCATAAAGCCAATAAAACACGCAGGATGTATTTATCATAAAAGTAGCTCCACACCCGTTCATCAATTCTCGCAATTTGAATACGTGGCTGCACATGTAAACGAATGGCCTCATTCACCGCAGCATAAAGCGCTGGTTCTTTTTCTTCATCCACAAAATCACGAATTTCTAATAATTCATCTCGGTGCAGGTTCTTGAGATGGCTGACATCAACTTCAGCCGTCCCCTCCTCAACTTTAAGCATAAATTCAGATTCATGCTCGGCAGCTTTTAACAGTTCTTCAGACTTTTCAATTTCTCTATGCTTCTTCGTGCGTCTGGCCATTTATTCCTCCCGCTTAAAACGACCACTAAACACAGAATGAAAAATAAAACCGCGATCTTCCCAAATGGAATAATAAACTGGCACTACTACCAGAGTAATAAAAGTAGCAAAGGCCAACCCCCAGCCCATGGCCAAAGCCATCGGGCGTAGGAATGGATCATCCCCCCCAATACCATAAGCTGTTGGGAAAAGACCAAAAACGGTGGTGATAGTGGTCAGCAACACCGCCCGCAGGCGATAGACGCCCGCGCTGATCACCGCTTCCCGTTTAGCCATCCCCGCCTTTCTTAATTTATTAATAAAATCAATTAGCACAATGGAATCATTGACAACAACGCCAGCTAATCCAATAATTCCCATACTAGCAAGAAAGCTAAATACTAACTCCGGTAGAAATAATATCTTGTGAACAAAAAACGTGATCGCAACACCAATCATCCCTAAAGGAATTGCCAGCATCACCACACGGGGATGGCGTAGGTTACCAAATTGTAAAACCAAAATGGCTAAAATAATCAAGAGCGCGACACCAAATGATTTCAGTAGATCGCGCATCGACTCTTGGGTATCTTCAAATTCACCGCCGGCCTTCAAAGTATAACCCGGATATTGGCGCATATAATCGCGCATTTCAGCTAAAATTTGCCGGTTTACATTGACTGAAGAGTTTCTTTTTTCATCGATATTTGCCTTAACATAGATGGTACGGCGAAAATCAGCATGAGAAATCACGGAAACTCCCGGATGTTTTCTGAAAGTGGCCAATTCCGTTATGGGAACTAAATTACCAATTGAATTGCGCACCTTTACTTTATTGAGCGAGTCGAGTTTCTCACGCAGGTTTTCAGGAAAAATTACCCGAATGTCTATTTCTTGCTCGGCTTCTCTAATTTTTGTTGCCACTTTTCCTTCAAATGCTGTCTGCAACGAAGAAGCAATTTGGGCTACCGTAATGCCAGCGGTCATCGCGCGGCGCTCATCAATTTCAACGTGAAATTCTTCTTTACCTTCTTCCCAATTATCGCGGATATCATAGACACCGTCAATGAGTTGCAGTCTTTCTTTGCCAAAATCAGCAATCTTGCGCAAAATAGCAAAGTCATCCCCTTTAATTTCTAATTGCACGGGAGCCCCCACAGGCGGCCCGCCACCAGCTTGTGTAAATTCTACTTTCTCTAAAATACGGTTGCCATCTTTCAGTAATACCAAGCGATTTTCTAAAACTTGTACTTGTAATCCTAAGGTGCCCGCAAGAATAGTACCTTCTGCCCGCTGCAAAACCCCCTGTACGGGCAAGGTGCGTATTATTTTACCTGCTGCAAAATCATAGAGTACTACAGAATCACGATAGCCCAACACATAATAGGCCCCAACTGGCGCGACATAATACAGTGGTTTATCGAGAGGCAAATAACGCGCCGAAATTTTACGAGTGGCTAAATCCAAAATACGAACACTGCCATCAAAATAAGGTAAAACCGCTTGAATTTCTCCTAAATAGAAATTAGCAATATATGGCAAGTTTTGTTGTTTGTTTTCGCGAAACATAAAGTTACCATTTTCGCGCATTAAGATGTTATCTTGTCGGATGGCAAATTCGCGTTTCACTTTACCATTAGTTAAGGCATAAATTTCAAAACTACCGGCGTCAGTAGTTAAATAAAATTTTGTACCATCGGCTTGAAATTGCAAGCGAGTGATTTTGCCCATAGGCTCTGGCAACTCCCAACGCTTACCATTTTGTAAATCAATCCCATAAAAATTACCTAAAGAAGTCGCAAGCAAGCCAATGGTAGCGGTGGGATCAGCAGAAAAAAACAATGGCGCCTCATAAGCTTTCATTTTCAGCTTAAAAGATTTCAGTTCCTGCCAGCTATCGGTAGCCACACAACGCAGGTTATTGCCACCATCGTAAAAAACTAACTCTTTACCTTCACGAGCTAATACAGCGCCAACAATATGCTCATCTGATAGGCGGATGGTTTTCTCGGCACGCGCAGTGCCTGCACGAAATAAAGTCGCCATCGGCTGGTTCGTAACCTGCAAAACCATCCCCCCTATTTTTTCAAAAACATGCACTGGCAAATCAGGATTCAAACGCCCCGCAAGATAGCTAATAATTTCAGAAGCCTTACGCTGCCGCTGGTTTTCCGGTGTCAAAAAGATACTAATGGTGCCGTAGTTTTTGCCGCGCTTAGTAAAAGGGTCATTAACTTGTTCTTGTATTATACCAATTCGTGTTGTATAATCTTGCAGTTCTTGGGCCGGCAAGGCCGCCACCGCTTTTTCAAAAGGTCTCAAGCGACGCTCCATTTCATCTAAAGAAACACCTTGGGGTGCTTCCACTTTAGCAAAAATAATTTCAATACCACTTTTGGGAAATAAAATAAAACCAGTTAAAGGAATAAGTGCTACTGAAGCAACAAAAGTAAATAATGTTGCGGTCAATACTAAATAACGATGGTCATAAGCCCAGGAAATCGCTGGTTTATATAGTTTCACCAGTTTTTGGTAGAGACGAGTTTCAAATTTTTTTTCGTGTTCCTGGGGATTAACCCGAATACCACGGTAGATATCGGCCATGTGAGAAGGCAGAATAAAAAAAGATTCAAGGAGTGAAGCTAACAGAGCTAAAATCACCATCGCCGGCAAACTCCACATAAACTTACCCATAATACCACCAACCATGAGCAGCGGGGCAAAGGCCGCCATGGTAGTAGTAACCGCCGTGGTCACGGGTCCCACCATTTCGGCGGTACCTTTGATCGCCGACTTAACCGGCTCATGACCTTTTTCAAGATAGCGGTAGATATTCTCGCCCACCACAATTGCGTCATCTACTATCATTCCCGAGACGATTACCAAACCAAAAAGGCTGATGAGATTGATTGTAATCCCGAAGCCGCTCATTAACATAAACGTAAACGCAAAACTGAACGGAATTCCGAAAGCGACCATCACAGATGTTCGCCAGCCGAGAAAGAGAAATAAGGAAACAACTACAAGCGCAAGACCAATCCCAACATTACCTACAAGTACATTCAGGCGGCGTTTTATATAATAAGAGAGATCATTCATGGAGGAAATACGCAATTCTGGCGGCGCATTTTCTTTGAATTGGTTCACCACCCGCATTACTTCATTTACAAGGTTAATAGCATCCCCCGATTCGCGTTTAAGTACTGTCAGTACAATGGCTTCACTGCCATTGGCTTTTTCAATGACAGTTTTCTTTTCATAATCATCGCGCACTGAGGCTACATCTTTTAAGCGCACTACCCCACCAAAGTCATTGGAGCGCAAAATTAAATTTTCAATTTCCGCGATGGTTTCAAATTCCTTAACAGTTCGCACCGCATACTCTCTTTGTCCCTCAGTAATGGTGCCGCCGGGGAAACTGACATTACGACCTTTAAGTTGGTTAGCAATGTCATCGGGAGAAATGTTAAAGGCAGCTAGTCTATCGGGAAACACCTCAACGAAAATTTCCCGGTCGCGGTACCCCCGACGATTTACACTGGCGACATCACGTAAAAGTTCAAGTTCATCTTGTAGGGATTTTGCTAACGCGCGCAACTGCCCCTCGCTTAAGGGTTTACTGCCTGGTGAGAGACAATCCGCACGCTCATTACTTTCACAGACTGGTTTGTTACTTAAAGCCAATTCAATGATCGGGGTACGGGAGCTAGTAATTTCAGTAATAACCGGCTCTTCGGCATCTTCTGGCAAATCGGTTTTAGCGCGCTCTACAGCGTCTTTGATATCCTGTATCACTTGCTTTTTATCTTTTTTATTAGGATCTAAAGTAATCACAAGACCACTGCGATTCTCTAAAGAAGAAGAAGCGCTCGCCTTTATGCCATCCACCCCTTTAATTTGGCGCTCTAAGGGAAAAGTAATGAGTTTTTCTACTTCTTGCGGCGAAGCGCCAGGATAGATGACGCTAATGGCGACAATATCAAAATCAACATTAGGGAAAGCTTCGCGGCGAATACCCATTAGACTGACGATTCCCGCAATCACCACGCCCACGGTAATTAGATTAGCGAAGACACTGCGTTTAACAAAAGCTGCGATAATGTTTTTCATGAGCTGCCTTGTATAAAAAATCGGCG
>CALHRC010000074.1 GCA_938038265.1 uncultured bacterium | reverse complement strand
TGCTGGAAAGTAAACGGGCGGGCTAACATGCCTGGCCCGGCGCAGCCACAACGGAACAAATAACAACAAAGCAACCACCATGAAAAACAAAGCGACCGTAAAAGGTGGCAACAGAGCAAAGAGTGGCATACCCAAAAGCAGGAAAAAAGCAACCAGCCCCATAGTAAACTGCCTGGTGCCACGCAACAACAACACATGAAACCCCCAACCGGTGAGGGTCGAGAGAAAGGCAAAAAACACAGCGGCGGGATAGACCGCTATACCGGGCCGCCAGAGCCCTAGCAGCAAGGCCAAGCTGAAAAAAACCAGGGTCAGCGTACGCCGCAGTGGCGCTGTGGCATCCAGCCAGCCAGCGATAGCCCGATTCCCGCGCAGGAAATAATGCTGCCCCGCAACAGTAAGCAGACGGTAGCCTGCGAAAAAATGCCAGCGCAGTCTAGCAACTTCGCTTCGGAGGATACATCCCCCCGACCATTCAATACGATCAGCATAGAGCCGGGCCTGTTGCCAGCGGCCCGTCTTGCCTTCTTTTAGTTCAATGTCATAATGGGTCAAAATCAAAGGTTAATATACTTCGATTCGAGGATATACTCTTTGGCTCTGATTTTATCGAGTACTGGCGCAGGCACAGCATCATCGACCGAGATTACCGTTAGGGCCACACCGCCCTTGCTCGCCCGGCCAAGCTGCAGGGAGCCAATATTGACATTGGAGTCCCCAAGCAGGGTACCTAACTCACCCACAACCTTAGGTACATCTTTGTTGTGGATATACAAAATATGACCTTCGGGCTTGAACTCCACAGAAATATCATTGATTGCGATAATGCGACCACCAGTGCCATCTGCAGTCGCCACCACAACCTTGGTGGTATCGCCATCACTTAGGGTTAGTTTCATCCGCGATGGCTCACTGGCAGAACTCTCAACCACAGTGCTCGAAATCGACAAATTGCGGTCTTTCGCGAATATTGGCGCATTTACCAAATTCACCTCATCGCCTAAAGCGGGAGTTAACACACCTTTACTCAGTGCAATTTCCAGCGGCTTAAGGTTTCTGGTAACAATTTCACCGCGGAATTCAGCTTGTAGCGATGTGAGTGGCTTTTTCATGACCTGCGCAGCAAAGGAACCCACTTGTTCGCACAGCTGGAACCACGGCTGCAGTACGCCCATCTCTGCCGGATCGAAAGTCGGAAAATTGAGCGAGTTACGGGCCACGCCTGATTTGACAAATTCTACCATGCTGTTGGCAGTTTCTTTCGCCACTTCAAGCTGGGCCTCATCGGTCGATGCCCCTAAGTGGGGAGTTAAAACCGCCTCTTCGATGCCATACAGGGGCATATCAGGCTTGGGGGGCTCTTCCACAAAGACATCAAGACCGACCCCAGCAATAATGCCTTGCCTGATACCTTCAGCTAGTGCGGCTTCTTCATAGATACCCCCCCGGGCGCAATTGATCAGACGTACCCCTTTTTTCAGTTTATTCAGGTTTCCTCTATTGATGAGGTTTGCTGTGGTTTCGGTAAGCGGCGTGTGCACCGTAATAAAGTCAGCTTGCGAGAAAATGTCATCGATAGAACAGAGTTCAATCTGCAGGTATTCTAAATTCTCACGGGGGATGTAGGGGTCAAACCCGAGTACCCGCATCTGCAGGCCTATCGCCCGCTTGACAACTTCTTTGCCAATACGCCCGAGGCCAATGACGCCGATAGTTTTACCGGTCAACTGGGTGCCATTAAATTTCGATTTTTCCCACTGTTTAGCGTGCATGGAAGCATTGGCCTGGGGGGTCTTTCGCGCCAGGGCAAACATTAGAGCGATAGCCTGCTCTGCGGTAGAAACCGAGTTGCCCGCCGGCGCGTTCATCACCACAATCCCTTTCTGGGAACAGGCGGGGATATTGATGTTATCGACACCCACCCCGGCACGGATCACCACCTTGAGGCGGGCAGCCTTTTCAACAACTGGGCCATCCACCTTACTGGCTGACCGGATGATCAGACCGTCATAATTGCCAATAATCTCGAGCAATTCTTCCCGGGACGTTTTCTTACGGTAATCCACTTCGATGAGCCCAGAGTTATTGAGTATATCAACCCCTTCCTGGTCGAGGTTGTCTGCAATTAGAACCTTAAATTTTTCCGCCATAGGCTAGTCCTCCAGGGTGAGATGAACTGTAAATCCCGATTGCCTGCAGGCTAAAGGCGGATCTTCCCGCCAAGCTGTATAGTACCATCAAGAGGAGAATAGCAGACCGCCGCCTGACCCGGAGTAATCGCCCACTGGGGTTCATCAAGTTCCACGCGCAAACGGCCTTCTTCGCGGTAAACTTTGGCGGGAGCGGGCGTGCTGTTGTAACGTATCTGTACACGAGTTAGCAGACCTTCTGGAGGCAGTTCTTCTTCAGGCACTCCCTGAAACACCGCATCTAGGATATAAAACACACGGCGGTCCATTTCATGCCGAAAGCCAACCACCACATCGCCATTGGACAGAATTTCAAGTACATAGAGCGGCTCTGCGGCAGACAGGCCGAGGCCCCGTCGCTGGCCAACAGTAAAATTTTCCGCGCCTTCATGCCGACCCAGTATCTTTCCTGAAGTGTCGCGAAAATAACCGGCACGAAAATCCACCCCTTGTTTTTTCAGAAACAGGCGGTAGTTATTCTCGGGGATAAAACAGATTTCCTGGGATTCGGGTTTGCGTGCCACCGGTAACTGTTGCTGCTCGGCAAGCTGCCGCACCTGTTCTTTCACCAGGTCAGCCAGTGGAAACACTGTACGCGCCAGGGCACGCTGCGACAGGCCATAGAGATAATAGGCCTGGTCTTTATGGGTATCGGCGCAGGGAGCAATGGCATAGCGCCCGTTGGCCAGTTTCACCACCCGGGCATAATGCCCGGTGGCAATCAGATCAAAGCCTAACTGCTCAGCGCGGGTATAGAATTCACCAAACTTAATGAAGGTATTACAATGCACACAGGGGTTTGGGGTACGGCCATTTGTATAGTCCATAATAAAAGGCTCTATGACTTTGGCCCTGAAATCACTTTCCATTTTCAGCGCATAGAAGGGAATCCCCATGGCGCGGGCGCAGTTTTCGGCATCAGAGAGATCTTCCGGCGAGCAACAGGAAGTTATTCTTTTTTTGCCACTGGTCTCACAGGCAGCGTCATAGGCCCAAAAACGCATATTGGCACCCACCACATCATAGCCCTGTTCCCGCAGCAGCCAGGCAGCCACTGCGCTATCCACGCCACCTGACATAGCGGCTAACACCCGTTTCATCCAGATTAAGTATATACGAAAATTTCGCTGGCTGCCAGTTTCCGACAGGTAGCGCTATTTATAGTTTATAGAAATCCGGGACTGTCGCATTTTTCTCAATCACAATGATGCCATCCCGAATCACGACACCGGGGCAATTAGGTGGATCGTAATCCATTTTGCCGGCAGTGTTCTCGAGGCGGACATTCCTACCTATGCGGGCGTTTTTATCTATAATGGCATTTTTGATGATCGAGCCCTCCCCAATTCCCAGAGGGATATGCCCCGCAGAAGGAGTACGCTGCTCCACAGATTCAAAGAAATCCGCCCCAAGCATCACTACGTTATGCAGGGTGACATTCATTTGGATCACCGAACGCAGACCAATCACACTGTTCCGGATATGCCCACCCATGATGATGCTACCGTCAGCCACCAAGGCCTTGTCGATATCTGCACCATCGACATAGGCCGGCGGTAGAAATCGGGGGTTGGTATATAGGGGCGCTTCAGGCGTATAGAGTTTGAACTTCGGGTTATCCCCCACGAGATCGAGGTTGGCCTGGTGAAATGACGCGATGGTGCCAATATCTTCCCAATAACCATTAAAGATAAACGGTGCCACATTACCTTTTTGGATCATTCTGGGAATAATATGGTGGCCAAAGTCTTGTGCCAAATCGCGGTTTAACTCCTCAATTAGCACTTTTTTATTAAAGATATAGATTCCCATCGAAGCTAAGTGCCGCCGGCTCGGATCATTGAACCCCAGTTCTTTCAGCTCTTCTACAGAGGCCTCAAGCGACTTGAGACGGGCAGGTTCTTTCGGCTTCTCAGCAAACTCAATTATCCGGTATCTGCCATCCACCGGCGCCACCTTCAACAGACCAAATGACGACGCCTTTTCTCTTGCAACCGGCAAGCAGGCTAAAGTCATATCCGCCCCGGACTCTTTGTGCGCCCAATAATAGGCCTCAAGGTCCATACGGTAAAGCTGGTCGCCCGAAAGAATCATCACCGTATCACACTCCGAATAATCTTCAAGGTAGCGCAGGTTGCGGCGCACCGCATCGGCAGTCCCTTGGTACCAGTCCGTACTTTCCATAGTCTGCTCAGCCGCGAGGATATCCACAAAACGCCCACCGTAAATATCAAAACGATAGGCGTGGTTAATATGATGGTTTAAGGACTTAGAATTAAATTGGGTAATTACAAACATCTTGCGGATACCCGAGTTGATGCAGTTGGAAATCGGGATGTCGATAATACGGTACTTGCCGGCAAGCGGCACCGCCGGTTTGGAACGGTATTTTGTCAGCGGATACAGGCGCGTACCTTTCCCGCCACCCAAAATTAAAGCAATTACGTTTTGCATAAACTTATCTGCCGGGAGCGACCCACCACGTCAATCCTAATGTGCCGACTTTTGAAAGGTACCGAACCCAGCTGGCAGTGATGGCTTAGCGGCTTGTTAATATCCACCCGGCCACCCCCTAAAGTAGGTTTGTGTATTCTCTCTAAATATACACCAAACTGTTGGTGGGGAATTCCCCATCCGGTTTTTAGAATTCCTAAATTAAGGGGCTCTTAATAGATATGGAATTCCATACCCTGTTCAGGAATTCTAAAAACTGAAGGATTGCTTAGCTGCTTGCATTTTTTAGTTGCGTTTATGAGTGAGTACAGAGAGATTACTGTAGCTACTATTTTTTTATGCTACTTGACCTTCTATTTCGTATTATTATATAGAGGGGGATGACTGATATGCAGACAACCATACAGCCCTCTGTTTACAGACACTGCGGTTACCTGGCAGTTCTGCTGGTTTTTAGCAGTGCCCTGCTCTACTGTGGCGAGCACAAAGCAGTAAAACCTGTTTCGGATGAAGTTTGCCCCGAAAGTGATTTAGATTTCTTTAAGCGCCGGGTTTGGGGGCCTATTTTGCAATTTAAAGGTTGCCAGGGCTGCCATAGTGATACCGGGGTGGCCAAGGCAGCGGGGGTGCGCTGGCATTTAACCAAAGATAATGCCGATGCGGATTTTGAGACCATGCGGGCTGTAGCGGTACAAAAAGCTGGGGCAGGTTCCCTGTTAAAGCGCAAAGCTACCAATGACCTGCCCATTACCCATGCGGGGGGAAATTTGTTCCCTGATGTGGGGCCTGAAGGTAAAGATATCGCACTATTAGCGATTCTCGATGAGTTTATTGCCCGTTCTGAAAATCCTACCCCCAGTTGCAGTGTTAGCGGTCTCAACTATGACCTACTCTATGGGGTACAAGAGTATGACTATGCAGCTACTTTAAGACGCGCGCGGATTGCTTTAACCGGCAAGATACCCACTGCCTATGAAGAAACCCTGGTTGCCGATGGTGGCAGTGCAGGTTTAGAGGCTGCTTTAGATAGTATTATGCAAGAAGAGGATTTCTATGAACGCTTGCGGGAAATCTGGAATGATATTTTATTAACCGACAAATACTACACCGATCCTTTAATTGGTAATTTTTCCCAAGCAAGTTTAGTATTAGATGCTCGTCTCTACCCAGAGAGGCAGTGGTTTGACACTTTTCCTGCCCAGGGCTACCCGGTGGCCATTACTTCTGACCCTGTAGCCATGCAGGCTTTGCGTAATGAACTGCGTGACCTAACCAATAAAGCCATTGCCCGTGAACCTTTGGAGCTTATAGTCCATATAGTAAAACATAATCGCCCCTTTTCTGAAATTTTAACTGCAAATTATTTTATGGTAAATGCCTATTCAGCTCGTTCCTATGGCTTAAACCAGAGTGGGGTACCTGTTTTTACAGATAGCAGTTATATCAGCAACCATCCTTATTCTGCTTTTGTACCAGCCAAACTCACCCAACGTGAAGTAACCCTAAGCGGCTTTGGGCTCAATACAGAAACAGTGGATGCCACCAAAGTCATAAGCGTACCCCAAGCGGGTATCTTAACTTCGCCCTTGTGGTTAGCCCGTTATCCCACAGCTGAAGGCAATGTCAACCGCCACCGTTCCCGCATGGTCTTTGAGTTCTTTCTTGATTTAAATTTACTTACCTTAGCCCAACAGCTTGAAGCCTTTGGGGATGTCGATCCGAACCCAACGCTTAACGACCCCAACTGTGCCGTCTGCCATACCGTAATGGATCCAGTGGCCGGTCTATTTAAGAACTACCGCCGAGGGAATTATTATATTAGAGATAGTTGGTACCATGACAGTACTTGGCTGCGCTATACAGCTAACACTGCCATGCGACCACCGGGGATGTCGGTTGATGATACCTTACCTGCAACATACGACCAAGCTCCCTTGGTTTGGTTAGGGCAAAAAGCTGCCGCTGACCCGCGTTTTGCACTTTCCATCACCAAACATATGTTCAAGGCCCTGACAGGGAAACGTACCCTTAACCGCCCCTCAGAGAATGACCGCCCACCGGGTACAAGTAATGAAGCTTGGCAGCAGATTTATCGGGAATTAGAACAAGCCTATACTTTGCAGCAAAGAGATCTCACGAAATTACAGCGGAATTTCATGGAAAGTAATTACAACCTCAAGCGCTTAATGAAAGACATTATCTTAAGTCCTTACTTTCGCGCGCGCAATGCCCGTACTTTAGAAGAGTATCGCCTGCGTCATGTCGGGATGAACCGCTTGCTATCCCCCGAACAACTTAACAATAAAATTACCTCGGTAACTGGCATTACCTGGGCCAACCCCAACACGGGCATACCGTATCTTTTGCGTGATTTTTATTTTCTCTATGGTGGCATTGATTCGATTAACACTACGGTAAGAACCGAGCAGCCCAATGGTCTTATGAGTAATATCCAATTGCGGATGGCTCTTGATATTGCCTGCCAAGCCGTTGTGCGCGATTTTTCACACACCAACCACAGCGACCGGCGGCTATTGCCTTTAGTGGAGCCGACGTATGCTCCCGAGGTCAACGGTGAAGCCTCGCCCACCGCCATTGAAAAAATCAAACAAAATATCCGCTATTTACACCGACAAATTTTAGGGGAATTTTTGCCTCTCAACCATCCAGAAATTGACCGCACATACCAATTATTTTACCTTACCTTCAAAGAAGGATGGAGTAAAAAGAACACTGCCAATGATTGGGATACCGGCAGTAACACCGCAAACCGTGCTACCTTAAAGTGCACCTTTAATGGCAACGATTCCCTGGGTAACCCAATTCCCGGCCGACGGGCCATTACTTCGGATCCCAATTATGTAATTCGCGCTTGGCAGGCAACGGTAGCTTATCTTTTAACGGATGCGAGGTTTGTCTATGAATAAACCATCCCCCCCTAAACTGCACTTGTGGTTTCAAGATAAAGAAATCTCCCGTAAAGAGTTTTTAAAAATTACGGCTTTAGCGGGCTTAGGTATTTCGCTACCATTTGCTATTTCCCGCCGGCAGTTAGAGGCCGCCCCACCCCCTAATGCAACCAACCCACAACCTTTTTGGGTGTTAATTCATGCTGGCGGTGGTTGGGATCCTACCAGTATTTGTGATCCCAAAGGGGGCTTAGTCAATCATTTCACCTCAGGGGTAACGGTCAATGGCTTTAATTTGGCGCCAGCGCCCGGCGGCTGGACAGGCACTCCTGTGGGCTTAGAACATACTTTATTTCAAAATTATTCTAATTACATTCGCGTAATCAACGGCATTGATACCACGACAAATAACCATGATACCGGCCCTATCTATATTTGGAGCGGCAAAATATCGCAAGGACATCCTACCTTTGGTGCGCTTATTGCTGCCGTCTATGGTGCAGATCGTCCGCTGGCCTTTATCAATAATGGCGGCTATTCTTACAGCGCGGGGATTGCGGGTACCACCCAAATTGGTAACCTAAACCAAATTCGAACGTTAGCCCAGCCCAACATCCGCACCGGTACAGAAAAATATTTTACTAACGAAACTTTAGTGCGTATTAACCAAACCCGTGAAGCCAGAGTGCAGCAACTCATCAATGAACAGAAACTGCCGGGTATCAAAGCCGCCTTAACCGCACTACGCGATGCCCAAATCAATGCAACCCAGTTAGATAATTTTATTGCCCATGCTGACTATCTCAACAACCGGGTTAACCCAACCCATGCAGAATATGATCCTACTTTTGCTGCGGCTTATAACAACACCGGCAACCAATATGGTGGCTTAGTGCGTCAGTTTGCTATTGCCTTTGCTGCCTATAACGCCGGCCTGTGTGCTAGTGCCAACCTCTCTATTGGTGGTTTTGACACCCATGACAACCACGATGCCACACAGATGCCAGCGGTTAACCGCATTATGCGTTCGGTTAAAGTTATGCTCGATGAAGCTAATGCTGCTTATGGCAATTTAAATAAAATTATGATTGCTGTGGGCTCTGACTTTGGGCGCACGAATCGGTACAACGGCAGCAATGGCAAAGATCACTGGCCAATTACCAGTATGATTTTTGCAGGGGGATTGCTGAATACCCGCAGCGGCATTACCGGTGGCACTACGTCAGATCACAAAGTCAATGCTGCCGCCTCACCAGTACCGGGGCGCACCATTAAGCCATCGCATGTCCACTGGTCGCTGAGGCGCTTAGCCGGAATTGAAAATTTAACCATCCCCGCTTTAGGAATGACAGTCAAAAATGCCTTTGCAACCGTACCTGACAG
>CALHRC010000073.1 GCA_938038265.1 uncultured bacterium | reverse complement strand
GTAACAGCTGGTTAGAGCGATGGCATCATGATCCACAGCTTAAGGGGTTCGAGTCCCTGCGTCGCTACATTTGCCCTCGTCAATACCAGACGACGTAGCAAGGCCTTCGGCCACTGCGTAACAGCTGGTTAGAGCGATGGCATCATAATCCACAGCTTTAAGGGGGTTGCTCGGCAAGCGGATTTTCTGCTTTGCGGCGCTGCAAAGCCATCCCCCCCGTCTCTGCATTGTCTATAATGGATTTTTTGTTCAGGAATTCCTGAACAAATGTTTTTTTTGATGTTTTTTTGAAAAAAAGTGTAGGATTTACCTCTCTGTACGCAAATTTTCACCCTTTCGGCGGGTATATATTAGTATGAAAGTAAAAGACCGGTCGAAAGAAAATAAATACAGCGTGAGCGATATCTGGGAAGTTCGCCTTGAAAAGAGTACCATCCTGCGTTTACGGAAGATCGCCGGCCTGCGCAGAACGACTATGTCTTGGTTGGCACGCTATTGTATTTTTCGACTTATCCATAAGAAAAAAATCCATCACGAAAAGTTTCATGATATGGTGGATGAAATTCGTGCCAATAGCCCACCTTTTAGGGAGACAGGTCGTTTTTATATCTGTTTCTATGGTGAGGATATATTATGGGTCAAAATGCAGTCTGGTATCCTGAACGTCACTGTGTCGATGTTGGTGAGAGTCGCTTTAGAGCGTTATTTGTCGAGTCTGGAGAATGAGGCCAGGGTGCCTTATTGGCGGTTGTTCTGGTATGGCTTGAAATGTAATCAATCTGTGCAGATTGAGAGGCACCGTAGGCATCGGTCGTTTGTTCAGGAATTCCTGAACAGCAAGTCATACAACCTTAGCGACTATTGGAAAATTCCCCAAGGGCACTTGCCGAGTTTTCTCTTCCTGCAAACATAGTGCCGCCAAACCTGCTGCCGCTCCTCCGGTCTCTGGCAAACCCCTGCCCCAGACTGCAAATTTCAGCGGTGAATACAGGTAATGTAAGCCTGGTTCATGGCGTCACGGACGGTCTGGTTTTCCTCAAGTATGATAGCGCGTTTCAATTCGTCTCTTGCGGCGCGTACCCGCAGATCATGAATTGTATTGGCCACCCGCAGACGAGTATTGGCATCATTGCTTTTCAAAAGGGCTATCAAGTTTTTCTGGGTATCCTGGTCGCTCAGTTCTATGGACAAGGCGGCACGGTACAGTTCCACTTTTACGCGTTCTTCTGATTCCGATTCCGCCTGGTTTTTCAGTTTGGCTACCGATTCGGGATCACGCAGCGCACCTAAAGCGAATGCCGCAGTACGGCGGATTTCCGGATTCTGGTCGCCCAACATTGGTTCAATGGCGGTAACCGCTTCTTTGGCATTTTTTGCACGGGTGCTGCCAATAGCCCAAATCATGACGGCTTTTACCCGGGGTACCTGTTCTTTTTCCATGGCTTCTCTCAGGTTGTTTACACTTTCACGCAGTCCCAGAAAGCCCAAACTGCGGGCGGCCGCTTCTCTAACCTCGGCGTCCTGGTCCTGTAGGCCTTGAAAAAGCGCCCGCATGCAATAAGGCAAGGTGGAGCATTCCTGTATGGCGGCGATTCTGAGATCTGCGGGGCCATTGAGCGCCGTTTCAACTACTTTACGGCTAGATGGATTTATCTGCCCGGGGCGGGCGCTGAGCGCGCCGCAAAGGCCGGCGAAAATAAGTATAATTGCTGTTGGTTTCATACACCATCATTATCGACATCCGGCGGCCTGTAAATAAAGAATCAGTTGCAAACTATCGTAAGCACAACCCGAGGTAAGGGGCTGGCTTTTCTGCTGTGGGGTGAGATTGCCGAGGAACGGATATTGCAAATATAACGTTATATTTTTTTTAGAAAACGCCGCTTGCCAGTAGTGTTAGTTACTAAAAATTGCCGTTTTATGCTACATTCCGGGTGGGGAATTTTCTATCAGTTCAGGAATTCCTGAACAAAGGCAAAGCCGGGGATCGCGCAGTCCAATAAAGCTTCTCACAAGGTTTGAGCGATTTGAAGCGAAAACCGCCGCCACTTGCTGGCCATGCCAGAGCCGGTTACGCACAGCAAAAGCGTGGGGTAGCGCTCACCAGCCGCTAAACTTGACGTTTAGGGGTATTTATGCCGATATTAACAGCATGAAATCCGTGGTGGGATTTTTCTGCGCAGTTGCTTTAGTTGGGGGGGGGATGGTTTTGCCGTTACAGGCGCAATCCGGAACTGGGCAGACGTCTGCCGCAGGACAAAACGAAGAGGAACTGTTTCGCATCGCGGAAGAGTATTTTTTCAACCGCAAATTTGAAGTTGCCGGGGAATACCTCAGGAAGGTTCTGGAAAAAAAACCTGATCATGCCAGAGCGGCTTCGTTGCTGGGGGATGTCTATCTGTTCCGGGGCGAATATGAAGCGGCCTTGCGCATGCACCGTCGGGCTGCTGAACTCTCGCCGCGTCCGGGGATTGAGTATTACCGCATGGGGCAAGATGCGCTATCTCTCGAGCGTGCAGAGGAAGCCAAAGATTATTTCTCCCGGGCGCATGTAATGGAACCAACCTTGCATTACTGTTTGTTTCAGCTGGGATATATCGCGCTGGTTTTTGACCGGGATAAAGACCGAACTATTTTTTTCTGGCGGCGTTTTTTGGTGGCAGACCCGCAGGATAGCCAGGCAGACCGTATTGAAGAGGTATTGGCTTTGTTGGAAGATCCTGATTTTGAGCTGCCCGCGAAAGATTCTCCCGTTTCTCTTGAAGAGGCTTTGAAGCTTGGGGGTAAAATTTTTGAGGCACGCGAGCTTAAGCCCAGAGATGAGAGCGCGGATCATCTGAAAGAAAAAAGTCTTGATGATGGCAAGGAGTTGCCGGATGATGATGGGCTATAGTAGTAAATTCTGCTTTTCATCCTGGGTTCTTCTGTCGATACTAAGTACGATATGAAAAAAGCGCTCCTGTTCTCTTTTTTATCCGTGCTGGGAACTCTGTTCGCGCAAAACAATGATACCGCTGGGTCAAACCAGCAGGCCGGCATTACCGGGTTTGATGGCATTGCGTGGGGTGCGACTTATTCCGATGTGAAGGAACGTTTTGTGGCGTTGGCGCAGAGCAAAGACGTTCAGGAAAAAATTGAGATTGTCAATGATATACCCGAACGCGAAATTCTAATCATGAGAAAAGGAATACTGTACCGTTATGTTTTTTACAAAAAACCGCTCATGAAAAAAGACACCAAGCCGGCGGCGCCTGATATGGTCAATGGCACGGACGATATCCCTCCAGGTAATGAGGGGCAGCAAACGGTTGCCGCGCCACGGTTTTTTTTCGTGGAGAGTATTTTTCCCTTAGTGGCTTCAGAAGATCTGTATAAAAAACTAAGTGAGAAATACGGCAATCGTACCAATACTTCTATTAATGAAAAAGAGCCTCGGGGGGCCTATATTTGGGATTTGCCGGATGGTTTGCTCGTTCAGTGGCTGGAATCTTACGAGAAAAAACCATACACGCGCAATTTGTATTATATCTCGAAGCAGATACGCGATGAAATACGCAAAGATATGCAGGATTACAATTACCAGCGGGAAATTAAAATTCTCGACTCTATCTTACCCTAAAATTACTGTTATTGTTTAGAAAAAGCCGGGGGTAGCGGAAGCCCGGCAGCGGCGGTTAAGCTTTGAGCGGATGAGCGAAAAGCGG
>CALHRC010000072.1 GCA_938038265.1 uncultured bacterium | reverse complement strand
TATGAGCGCCATTACAAGATTGAACACTCTAAGAGAGAGAAGAAAACGCCGGGTTCGCGCGAAGATTCAGGCGGGTAATCGCAGTGACAGAAAGCGTATTTACCTGCATGTATCCAACAGGTATTTGTATGCCCAACTAATTGATGACGCGGCGAAAAAAACCATCTTTTCCGTAACGACTCTTTCTGCTGACCTAAGTAAGAAAGGCAAAAGTGCTAAGAATAAAGAAGCTGCTAAGGCTTTAGCTGAGAATTTTGCATCTAGCCTCAGTAAGTTCAGCCTATCACCTGATACAGGATATGTTTTCGATCGCGGAGAAAAACTCTATCATGGCCGGGTGCGCGTTTTTGCGGAAGCTCTGCGGGAAAAGGGAATAAAAATTTAAGGTTACAACAATGGAAGTAAAATCTCCCAACAGTAAAAAGCCGCGTAAAAAAAGCATAAAAAAAGAGACTAGCAGGCGAAATGTCATCATCATTGACAATGTCGAGGTAGAGTTAATGGAAAGGGTCGTTAAAATGGCTCGTGTTGCCAAGGTAGTCAAGGGCGGGCGGCGTTTTTCGTTCAATGCTCTGACTGTTGTTGGCGATGGTGACAGCTATGTTGGCTTAGGGTTTGGAAAAGCCAAGGAAGTTCCCGAAGCTATCCGCAAAAGTATTGAAGACGCTAAAAAGAATATTGTCAAAATTAAGCGTCAAGGTGCGACCATCCCTCATGAAGTAATTGGTAAATTCAAGTCGGCGCGAGTGTTACTGAAGCCAGGTGCTCCTGGTACTGGTATTATTGCCGGTGAGTCCGTGCGCGCTGTTGTTGAGCTTGCGGGCATTCAGGATATTCTGACTAAAGCGTTAGGTTCTTCTAATCCGCTAAATATTGTAAAAGCTACTTTGGATGGTCTGTCACAACTGGTTACTGCCGATGACGTTAAAGAGCGTCGTGGAATTACCCTGCCGGCAGTGTTTGGTAAATACAGCCAAAAACGTCGCGCTGAAAAGAGAAAAGCTTTGGGCTTGCCCGAGAAAACTGAGCAGGTTGCTGAAGGAGCCTGAGGCTGCAGGCAAGGAAAGGCATCATGAAGAAAGTAAAAATCACGCAGGTAAGAAGCCAAAGTCGCAAGAGCGACAAGCAGAAAGCTACTTTGGTTGCCTTAGGGCTGCGGGGTATTGGCGATGTTCGCGAGCATACGATTACTCCGCAGATTGAGGGTATGATCCGTAAGGTAGCATTTTTGGTTAAAGTAGAGGAAGTGAAATGAGCCAATTAAAACCCAATAAAGGTGCGAACCGCGCACGCAAAAGGGTGGGCCGCGGCACGGGTTCCGGTCTCGGTAAAACTTCGGGTCGTGGGGGGAAAGGCCAGACGGCTCGTAATGGCGGCAATATCCCCGCACGTTTTGAAGGTGGCCAGCAGCCGCTCTACCGCCGCATTCCTAAGCGCGGTTTTACCAATATATTTAAAGAAGAATGGCTGGTGATAAATGTCGGCGAAGTTGTCCAGGCGCTTGAGTCTGGTAAGCTGTCTGCGTTGGCCATCAACAAAGAAGAACTGCAGAAAGCAGGGGTGCTACGCAGTCGTCCGTTGCCGGTAAAGTTGCTGGGCCATATCAGCGAAAAGGCCAAAAAATCTCTGGGACAACTAAGCGGCAAAACGCTGGAAGTTGACGCGGCCTCAGGCTCTGCCGTGAAAGCTGTAGAAGCGGCTGGTGGCAAGGTAGTTTTGAAAACTCTGGAAACAGCGAAGGGCGCATAGGGCGGTAGTACATGTTCAAAGTCCTTTTCACTGTTTTCAGTATTCCCGATCTGCGCAAAAAGATTCTCTTTACTTTGGGAATGCTGATCATCTTCCGTATTGGTTCTCATATTACGGTGCCTGGGGTAAATTTTCAGGCCCTGTCGGACTATTTTAGCCAGGCAGCCGGCGGTGCTAAGGGATTGACAGACTATATTGATTTATTTGCTGGGGGAGCCTTTAAAAGGCTGTCGATTTTTGCCTTGGGGATCATGCCTTATATCTCGGCTTCGATTATCATGCAGCTCATGATGGTGGTGGTTCCCTCCTTACAGAAACTTGCCAAGGAGGGAGAGTATGGCCGCCGTAAAGTGAACCAATACACCAGGTACGGTACCGTTATCCTGTGCGCGATGCAGAGCTATGGAATTACCGTATATATCAGCTCTCTCAATACCCAAATGCCGGGAATCATTGAAGGCGGTGATTCGCTCGGATTTACTGCGTTGACGATCATGACGATCACTGCGGGAACCATCCTGCTGATGTGGTTAGGAGAATTGATGACCGAAAGAGGCATCGGCAATGGCATCTCCCTGCTTATTTTTGCCGGTATTATTTCAGGGGCACCCGAAGCCATTAGAACTTTCTGGGCGGATGTACAAAATCCTTCAGGAACTCTCGATATGTCTTTAGTTCTCATTTTGGTAGTGATTTTTGTCGTAATGATTGGCCTAAGCATTGTGCTCTCCGAGGGACAGCGGAAGATTCCCCTAAATTATGGTAAAAAAATAGTTGGCCGCAAGATCATCCAGGGGTCCAGCCAGGTTTTACCAATCAAAGTAAACGCCGCCAATGTGATGCCAATTATCTTTGCCTCGTCGCTGCTGTTATTCCCTTCGCAAATTGCCAGTTATCTGGAAAGCAGTTATCCCGGTTTTTCAGCTGTAATAAATACCTATCTTGCACCGGGTACCTTGACACAGATCATTTTGTACATCATCCTGATTATTTTCTTTGCTTATTTTTATACTGCAATCCAGTATAACCCCAAAGATTTAGCCGAAGCTTTGAAGAAAAATGGCGGCTTTATACCTGGTGTGAGGCCGGGCAGCGAAACTGAGGAGTTTATCGAAGCGGTGCTAAACAGAATTACTCTCTCAGGCGCTATCTTCCTGGCTTTTATTGCGATCTCTCCCGATCTAATTATTAAGATTTGGGATCTGCAGAAGTACAGTAATATGGCCTACCTCTTCGGTGGCACTTCGCTCTTGATTACGGTAGGAGTAACGCTTGACACCCTGAAGCAAATTCACAGTCAGCTCATAATGAGAAATTATGAAGGCTTCATGGACAAGTCCAGAAAATCACCCGGTCGTGCTAAGGTCGGTAAATTGAGATGAATCTTATTTTTCTCGGGCCACCAGGGGCCGGCAAGGGTACCCAGGCAAAAATTGTTGTCGAGCGCCTGGGTATTATCCAGGTATCTACGGGAGATATCCTGCGCGCAGCGGTTAAAAATGGCACAGAACTGGGCTTAAAGGCTAAGGCCTATATGGACCGAGGTGACTTAGTTCCGGATGAAGTGGTTATTGGAATTATAGAAGATCGCATCAAAGAGCCGGATTGCAGCGCTGGTTTTATTTTAGATGGTTTCCCGCGCACGATGGAGCAAGCTAAGGCTTTAGATGACATCCTCAGCAAGTTGGGGACGAAGATTGATCATGTGATTAATTTTGAAGTAAATGAAGAAGAATTGGTGTCCCGTCTGATGGCCCGGGCAGAGGCAGAAGGCCGCAGCGATGACAACCCTGAGTCAGTGAGAAATCGCCTGAGGGTATTTCAGGAAAAAACCCAGCCGCTGGTTGATTATTACAAAGGTACAGGCATTTTGAGAAATATATACGGCTTGGGGGATATACAGGAGGTTGCCGGGAAAGTGCAAGCTGTCCTGGGCGCCTGATTTTCTTCTTCTATGGGTGTCAGGATCTATACAGCCAAAGAGGTGCAAAAGATCTATGATTCCGGGATGATATCCTACGAGACGCATATGTTGCTCAGGAAACACCTGAAACCCGGTGTGAGCACCCTGGAGCTTGATAAGATTGCGAAAAATTTTATTGAGAGCAAAGGTGGTAAGCCGGCTTTTCTTGGGCTGTATGGCTATCCTGCCTGTCTGTGTACTTCTGTCAATGACACAGTGGTGCATGGCTTGCCAAAGAAAAGTTGTATTTTGAAAGAAGGCGACATTATCAGCATTGATCTTGGTGTCGTGAAGGATGGATTTTATTCTGATACTGCCTGGACCTGGCCTATAGGGGAAGTATCCGAGGCGGCTAAGAGGTTGATTACGGTTACCCAACAGTGTATGTTCAAGGGAATACAAGCCGCTGTTCCAGAAAATCGGGTTGGGGCAATCGGTGAGGCAGTACAGAAACATGCGGAAGCTCACGGGTATGGCGTTGTCAGACAGCTTGTTGGCCACGGGGTCGGCAAGGCAATGCATGAGGAACCCCAGGTGCCGAATTTTGGTCGCCGCAGAGACGGTATCAAGATTAGGCCGGGGATGGTTCTAGCGATAGAACCGATGATCAATGAAGGCACATATGATGTTTTCACTGATGATGATAAGTGGACGATCCGCACCAAAGACGGTAAGTTAAGCGCTCATTTTGAGCACACAGTGGCTGTAACGGTAAATGGGCCAATGATATGCACCTTGCCTAAAGGTGCTGAAGCAAATGTTTTTGAATTGATGGCATCTTAACATACAGTGCCAGTTAAGTTTTAAGAGGTGGATAAAAATGAAGGTAAGAGCGTCGGTAAAAAAAATATGTCCGCACTGTAAGATTATCAAGCGGGCAGGTGTGATTCGGGTGATCTGTAAGGTCAATCCGCGTCATAAGCAGAAACAACGCTAAAGTTCAGGGAGAAAAAGATGGCACGTGTAGAAGGTATCGATTTACCTAGCAATAAAAGAGTTGAGATTGCTCTGACATATATCTATGGCATTGGTCGCAGTAGCGCAAAAACCATTATTCAGAAAGCGGGAGTGGCAGAAACTACTCGGGTGCATCAGCTTTCCGAAGACGAATTAGCGCGTATCCGTAAGATAATTGAGTCTGACTTTACGGTTGAAGGGGAGTTGCGCTCTAAAGTAAACCTCGATATCAAACGCCTCATGGACATTGGTTGTTACCGTGGTTTGCGGCATCGCAAAGGTCTGCCGGTAAGGGGCCAGCGGACTAAGACAAATGCCAGAACGCGTAAAGGAAAACGCGTCACCGTAGCGGGTAAAAAAATGCCCACTAAGAAATAATTAGTACAGGACAAAAATATGACTGAAGTAGGACAGAAAAGTGCCAAAAAAGAAAAATTAAAATCACCTAAAGGGAAAGTGCATGTCAACGCAACCTTTAATAACACCATCGTTACGGTAACTGACATGACCGGGGCTACAATTGCGTGGGCTTCTGGCGGTTCGATGGAGTTTAAGGGATCACGTAAAGCGACCCCTTACGCTGCCCAGTTGGCAGCTCGCCAGGCGATTGAAAAGGCAAAAGAAAGGGGCCTGCATGAAGTTGAAATATATGTCCGTGGTCCGGGTGTTGGTCGGGAAAGCGCTATCCGCGCAGTGGCCACTTCAGGAGTCAAGGTAACATTTATCAAAGACATTACTCCAGTGCCTCACAATGGCTGCCGCCCGCGCAAAAAAAGAAGGGTATAATCGAGGAAATTATGGCAAGATATTCAGGACCAGTTTGTAAACTCTGCCGCCGTGAAGGCTTGAAGCTTTTTCTCAAAGGCAAACGTTGTGGTACCGAAAAATGTACTTTTAACGACAGAAAAAATCCCCCCGGACCGCCGCCAAAACGCAAAGGTAAATTATCGGGGTATGGAACCCAGCTGCGCGAAAAGCAAAAAGTAAAAAGAATCTATGGCGTGCTTGAGCGTCAGTTCCGTAACTATTTTGAGAAAGCGCAACGCATGAAAGGTATTACCGGCGAGAACCTGCTTGTCTTACTAGAGCGTCGCCTGGATAACACGGTGTATCGCACCGGTATTAGTGCAAGTCGTGCCCAGGCCCGAAATATCATTGCTCACGGTCATATTCTGGTCAATGGTCGCCGTGTGGATATACCTTCGTATCAGGTACGGGTGGGTGATACAATTTCGCTGCATGACAGTTTGCGCGGCAAGGAGTTTATTGGCACCAATATTGAAATGGCTAAGGGTATGGGGCTCATCCCTGATTGGTTGGAAATCAGCGACGATGGTAAATCAGCTAAAGTGGTGAAACTGCCGACTCGTGAGAATGTGGATATTCCGATAAAAGAGCAGGTCATCATTGAGCTTTATTCGAAATAATGCCGGGCAATCCGGAGCTTTAAACGAGGTGAATATGGAAGCAGTGAATCAGAAAGCCGGCGTCAGTCCCAAAAACCTGTTAAAAGGTCTCAAACGCCCTCGTGTGGCGGAATTCCTGCATATGGAAAGCCGTCCAGATTATGGCAAATTTGTAGCGGAGCCATTTGAAAAAGGATTTGGCGTTACCATCGGTAATGCGCTTCGTCGCGTTTTGATGTCTTATATTGAAGGGGCGGCAATTGTTGCGGTGAAAATTGAGGGTATAAGCCATGAGTTCAGCTCAATCCCCGGGGTCAAAGAAGACGTTACAAAGCTTATTCTTAACCTGAAAAAAGTTCGGATAAAATATACGGGCACTGGGCCTGTTACCATCGAAATCCGAAAAAAAGGCGCCGGCCTCTTTTTGGCTAGCGATCTGGAAGTAAATTCCCAAATTGAGGTTATGAATAAGGATTTGGTAATTGCCAATCTAAACGAAGATGCCAATTTGGAACTCTCGCTGCAAATTGATCGCGGCCGCGGTTATGTTCCGGCAGAGGTAACCAAACGTTTCATTGATGAGGTTGGCGTTATTGCAATTGATGCCATGTTCTCGCCAATTAAGCGAGTTAATTTTGACGTCAGCGAAACGCGGGTGGACCAGCGAACAGATTATGATAAACTGGTGCTGGAAGTATGGACCGACCTGTCCATCAAACCTGAAGACGCTGTGGCCTATGCAGCCAAGATACTCAAAGAGCACCTCACCGTCTTTATCAATTTTGAAGAAGAAATGTATGAAGAAGAAGAGGAATTTGACGAAACCGACGAACGCCTGAAAAAAGTACTCACTATGGCGCTCGAAGACCAGGAGCTTTCTGTCAGAACTGTTGCCGTACTGCGGAGTCTCGATCTACGCACGGTCAAAGACCTGGTCAGTAAGTATGAAGAAGACCTGCGTAAGAGTAAACATTATTCCGATAAAGTGCTGCTGCAGCTCAAGAGTAAGCTGGCTAACCTCGGCCTTTCTTTCGGTATGAGGGATGTAATCCGCTGAAGCCTGCAGTTAAGGGGGCATTAAATGAGAAAGGGAAATAAAGTAAAACAGCTTCAAAGAGAAGCGGTACATCGCAAAGCAATGCTGCGCAACCTGGTCACCAGTCTGTTCTATCATGAACAGATTGAAAGTACCACTGCCAAAGCCAAGGTCGCGCGCCAATTTGCAGAAAAATTGATTTCACGGGCGAGAAGAAATCTTTCAGATAAACTCACTCCCGCGCAGAAAGTGCATAATATTCGGGAAGCCAGAAAAATTGTCAGAGATCGTGAAGTTTTGCAGAAACTCTTTGATGATATTGCTCCCCGGTATGCAGCGTATGAGAAAGGCGGCTATACCCGTGTCTTGAAAACTGGAAAGCGTAAAGGCGACGCTGCTGAAATGGCGATTGTGGAGCTGGTAGAGAAAAAAGAGCTGGCGCAGATCAAGGAAGATCGCAAAGCCTTCCGGGCAAAACTGAAAGGGAACGCTCGTGTGAAAACAGCTACCCGGTCGGCCAAGACAACGAAAGAGAAAAAATAAAAGACATAAACCACCAAGAAATTGCTGTCAACTAACACAAACAACGGGCCCTTTGCCCGTTGTTTATTACAGCTATAAGCATATAGCAAATGTCGCCTTTGGGGAGAAAACATACACCCTAAGCAGTTTTAGCTAATCTTAAGTCCATAGAACTTTTCATGTCGCTAAATGCCTCCAACGACAGCCCATC
>CALHRC010000071.1 GCA_938038265.1 uncultured bacterium | reverse complement strand
GTAGAGCATGGGATGGTGCGATAGTATTCCCAAAGGCGGGTGCTGGCGTCGGATGGCTCCGGTATCAGGGCGCAACACACCGGCGAGTAGGTAAAGCAAGGTTGTCTTACCAGCGCCATTGTGACCCAGCAGAGCTACTTTGTCGCCCTGGTATAATTTTCCAGATGCGCCCTGCAAAGCCCAGCGACCGGAAAAGCGCCGGCCTAAGTTTTCAAATTCAAGTAAGTTTTTCATCCCTGCCGCTAAGATAGAGTTCGAGCCTCTTGATACGTTCGAGTAACTCGCGACTGCGTTCTCTTTTTTCATTTTCAGAAAGCGAGCTTTCGAGTATAACTCTCAGTTCAGCCTGCAGACGGATTTTCTCTCGCTCACGTACTTTCCTCAGCCAAGCGGGATTGCGGCGCAGGTAGTTAAATGCGGTCAAGATAAGCGTTAGCGCTATTAAAGGACCCAGTATTTTTTCCCAAAATGACAACGGCGAGGCTACCGAAACATGGTCAGTTGTTTCTTCCATCGGCCCAGTGGCTTTCTGTGGCGTCCCCCCGCTAAGGTGCAGGCGGGTTCTTTTCTTTAAGTCAATTTCTCTCAGGTAGCGGTTTAGCGTGTCATCGTACATGGCCGGCAGTTCACTACCGTTAAGTGTGGCTTTGATATCGGGAGGATCTAAAAAAAGCTTGAGGGGTACTTCGAGAGGGTAGCGGGAATCAAATTCTATCGGTGTTCCCTGTGGCTGGTAGTCGATCTTATACTCAAGCTGGTACATCCGCTCGCCGGGCTTTACCGGGTAGGGCAGTGAGTGCCAGCCATTTTTAGAGGGAACTGGTTGCAGGCGCAGCCACTGTATATTTGAAGCGCCGCTGCCAACTGAAACCGAAGCGCTGATGTCGCTTGCTCCTTGGGGGATAAAAACTTCTAACCCGCCTTTGGCATCGGCAAAAGTGCTGTTACCTTTATTGAGGATGTAGTGCAATACAAAGATATGAAGTTTTTCCCCCTCAATATAACGCGCTTCTGAGAGCATACGGAAGAGAATCTTATCGGTGCGCTCGGTCTTCTCAAAAACTTCGAGGGTGACTTCGGCGGGAGAAGGGCGGTTGGGTGGCACGGTAGTGCTGTAATTGATCCCCCGGTACCTGGCCTGAACCATATAGGGCGTAGTCTGAGGTTCCGGTAAATTGGTAAAGACGGCCTGGCTACCGGGGTTATCCCGGCGGGCAATCTCTTGCATGGTATTTTCCAAAGATATAAGACTTATGCTTTCGGCTTTTACCGCGGTGCTGGGGTTTGTACCGTTAGTCAATTTTACCCGGATTTCATAGGCGTCTAAAACCGAAAAACCGGGCAGTAACATAAGCAGTATTGTGGCAACTAACAGAGATAGTTTTAGGGCTGCGCCGCAAAAGCGGCAGAAGCGATCCTCTCCCGGGCGGGCAATTTCTCTGCCGCAAGAGGGACAGAATTTTTCAACTGCCGTTGTTGGCGATAGGGGGATGTCTTGCTTTACGGCAGGTACTATTGATTGCTCGCTGATTTTTTTTTCAACAGCAGCCCATTCTGCTAGCAGTTCTTTTTTCAATAGATTAAAATCGTTTACATCAATTTTGCCAATTTTATTTTCGAGATCAAGATCCCTGAGGGCTAGTTTTAGAGTTTCAGCCTGGTCTTTGAGTTTCATGAGTTCATGGTCATTGGCAAGCGTGGGGTCCAGAGATCGGGTAAAGGCATCCCCCCTGATAAAAGGTAGCGAGAGATAAATAATCCCTGCGATAATTACCAGAAAAAATATTAGGTAAAGTACCATAAGTTATTTCCTTTCGTCCAGTTCGGCGCCTTTTTTATAGATCGCAATACTGCTTGCGGATGGTTCTATACCCGAATACACCGTCGCTGCACCGGTAGAGCTGATAAACAGCAACCTGCCTCCTGAAAGTGCATGTAACTGTGTGGCCCAAAAAGGCAGTTCTTTGTCTTTGCCGCTGCGGTATTCAAACAAGGCGGCGTTTTCAGTATAGAAGCGGGAGCGATCGTCTAAGATAACCAATTCATTCCACGCACTGGTATTCCACGTCTTGCCTGTAGGTTGCAACGTCTGCGGGTTAAAGAAGTACATTTTCATGCTGCCCGCACCGCCAATAATCACTCCTGGCTCAAGGCCAGCACTGTTAAACGTGATTTTGCCAGTTGTGATATCTTTATGGATTAGTTTAAGATTGGCCTTGCTATCGATATGGTAAAACTTATATACCCCGGCGGAGCCATAAGTAAAAAACAGTTGGTTATCTTTATTATAATAAAAAGCAGGATAAGCGGGCATTTTGGCAATTGGTTTGTCGGGTTTCTGTTTTAATTCTACCACGCCGCCTGTTGTATGTAAAAATATTTTGCCGTCGCTCACCAAGGGAAACGAAGCGGCATCGCTGATTGCTGGGGTCATTTCACACACAGCGTTGGCCGCCTTACTGGTAAATTTAGCCTGTTGGCTGTCATACACCGATAACAGGCAGTTGCCGTCATCGCCATTATGGGTCAGAAAAATGAGAAAATTCCCCGTGGGCGAGATACCCGCCCTAACGATCTTAGATGGGGCAGTACCTTTGCGTAGCAGTTTTCCTGTTTCATCAAAAAGCTGAAAACTCTTGGGCTTTTCTAATGGCACTAATAAAACCCGGTTTCCCGAACGGGAAACATATAATTGCGAGAATTTTTCATGGACCGGCCTGAAGTGAAAGTCTTCACCTAAAGAAAGTTCAAAGGCCTGACGCAACAGTTCTAAGGCGCCATCACGATTTTCTTTTTCCAATTCAATGCGGGCTTTTTCAATGAGATCTTCTGGCTTATCGGCACAGCCGACCCCAGATATAAGGAACAGCAGCAATACAAGCAGTTTCTGCACAATTAAACCCTGGTCTTTCTTGCTGTGGGAAACTCCAATGCAATGGTGCCGGTACGCGCCATTTCGAGAATAGTAAATTCTGAAAAAACCTGAATAAACGAAGTAACCCGCCGGGGGTTGGCTACCAATTCAATCATAATTTCGCTTTCTGTCATGTCAACGACCGTTGCCTTAAAAACGTCAATTAGAGTGAGGATCTCAGAGCGGCGGGCGGGTTCTGCTTTAACGGTGACTAAAACTAATTCACGTTTGAGCGCGTCTTCACCGGTTAAGTCACGGATTTCAAGTACATCCACCAATTTGTATAATTGCTTTTCAATTTGCCGCACCATCGCTTCGTCTTCTGAGACCACAAGGGTTATGATGGATTTCCCCGGGTCGGCCGTTTCGCCAACCGACAGGGAATCAATATTATAACTGCGCCGGGTAAACAGGCCAGATACATGGCTTAAAACTCCAGCACTGTTATTTACCAAAACCGATAATACATGTCTCATGCTGCCATCCTGCTATTTTAATTCCCGGTTGGGAATCACCATGTAGGGCGTCTCACCTTCTTCAGGTTCGTCGTAATCCTTCATCGTCTCATATTTCTGCCCTGAAGCAATCATGGGGTAAACTTTTTCTTTCTGGGGGATGGCAACTTCTAAGAGAACGACATCCTCCGTATTGACTAAAAAATCCAGCCCTACCTCAATTTCATCAGCTCGGGTAATGCGCATCGCCGGAATATCGTACCCGGAAGTAATCTTTACAAAATCAGGGTTATAGTCCATATCAGATTGCGAAAAACGGTTGTTGTAAAATAGTTCCTGCCACTGTCGTACCATCCCCAAAAAGCCATTGTTGAAGAGTAGAATTTTTACCGGGATATTGTACATCCGTGCAGTAGCCAACTCCTGCATATTCATCTGAAAAGAACCGTCACCGGTAATGACAATTGAGTCGCGATCTGGGCGCCCTAATTTGGCACCAATGGCTGCAGGAAAGCCAAAACCCATGGTGCCAAGACCGCCAGAAGTGAGCCATTGGCGCGGCTCATTAAAAGTGTAGTATTGCGCGGCCCACATCTGGTGCTGTCCCACGTCAGTTGAGATTATTGCCTGACCTCTGGTTTTCTCCCACAGTTTTTCAATGACATACTGGGGTTTAATATCCCCGCGGCCCATATAGTAGCGCAGCGGATTGTCTTTTTTCAGGGTGGTGATACGTTCGATCCAAGGTGTACGGGGTTGGGCCTTGACTCTAAAGTTTAATTCCGCCAGGGCATCATTGAGATCACCGGAAACCCAGATATCCACCCCAACCCGTTTATTGACCTCAGCGGGGTCGATATCGATCATGGCTTTAACGGCTTTGGCGGCAAAAGAACCGGCATCAAGTGCCACCCGATCATCAAAACGAGCACCTAAGGCCAGCAAAAAGTCGCATTCCATGATGGCTTTGTTGGCATAGGCGGTGCCGTGCATGCCGAGCATGCCGAGAGAGAGTTTGTGGTTACCCGGAAAAGCGCCTAAACCCATTAACGTGCAAACTACCGGAATGTTAGCTTTTTCGGCTAAAATTTTAATTTGTGCAGCCGCATTGCCCGTAATGGCTCCCCCGCCAACATAGAGCAGGGGTGCTGAGGCGCGGTTGATCATATCGGCAAGGCGGTCTATATCACCTTTCAAGGGAGGTTTCTGGTAGTGGCGGGGATGTAACCTAAGCTCCTTAGGTTCAGTATTCTTTGATATAGCTGTCTGCACATCTTTGGGGAAATCAATTAAAGCCGGGCCCGGCCGTCCACTTAAGGCAACTGTCAGTGCTTCTTGGGTTACCCGAGCAACATCATCGGCGCTCTTGAGCAGGGCATTATACTTGGTAATGGGGATGGAAAGCCCATAGGTGTCACACTCCTGGAAAGCATCCGTACCGATTGCCGAGGTAGGTACCTGGCCGGTAATGGCTAAAATCGGCACGCTGTCCATTTTCGCATCTGTGATACCTGTAATCAGGTTGGTAGCGCCGGGGCCAGAGGTGGCAATTGCTACACCCACTTTACCGGTAGCTTTCGCGTAACCTTCGGCAGCATGTGCGGCAGCCTGTTCATGACGTACCAAAATATGCTTAATTTTGTCCGAATAATGAAACATGGTGTCATAAAAGGGCAGGATAGCGCCACCGGGGTAACCCCAGCAGATATCCACCTTGTTTTTGACAAGGGTATCGAGCATTATTTCCGCGCCACTTTTTTCTTTAGCCACCATGGTCCGCTTTAATATAAAGAGACAGAGCGTCAACGACAAGGGTTTATGTGTAGATGATCCCAGGCACCAAGAAATTATTTAATACTTTGTCTGAGTTTTTTGCGTTTAAAAATCCACTCACTACGCCATTACTTTTTTGTGTCGTGCGCGCAAATCCACAAGCCTGCGCTGTTTGATTGCATGCCATCTTGCGACTGTAGTCGTTGTTCAGAATGCTGATCTCGCGCCCCAGTTTCTGCCTGGGCTCATGCAAGATTCCGCTCGCACCACGTAATTTTCGCTTATGTGGGGATGTTTTTCCCTCTGGCAACCCGACAGTCCCACCGCTACTATAATTTCC
>CALHRC010000070.1 GCA_938038265.1 uncultured bacterium | reverse complement strand
TGCAACACAGTTTGTCTCGTCGGTCGGGAAATAAGTATCGTAAAATTTCTTAAACTTGTTCATGTTGGTGGTGGGGCCATCAAGTGGGTTCGCCATCAAGTCTGAGGGCAGGTAGCGTGCTTCCGTCATAGCTAAGATAGGCGCAAAGTTCTGCCCAATCATGGCAGGGGTTACTGGGCCATCGCCTAATGTATTCCAGATTTCATCAAAGACATCCACAATGAGCATGGTGAGGCCCCAATAGCGCCCGTTGATCTCAAGGGTAACGTTAGAATCGGCTGCTTCAAACGAAGTGGCCCCAAAGCGCACAGTATGAGCGCCACCGTGATTGCCCTCGAAAATAAAACCATTACCTGTATTGGGGATTAAACCGTTAGAATAAGCCCCCATGTTCACTAAATTACTGTTCCAGCGCCCATTGTCGGTACGGTTGGGGCCTGCTCGTTTCGCATTGGTGACCCCATAGACGCCATTGGCGTTAATGGTTGAGACCACCACAAAAGCAGCTCCATTGCACCAACCTGTACACATCTCGGTAAAACCCGAAAGCGGAATGACAAAAGTATATTTTTTGTATTTTAAGAGCCACTCTAAATTAGCGGCAATGGCTTCTTCTAAAGTATCAAAATCAATTTGTATTTTAGGCCATGAAGTGCAGTTATTATTGATATGGTAGTTCTGGTTGTTGGTGGGGCGCAGATAGCCAAAGCGAGCATACGGGAAAGTAGTAACCCCATCGGTACGTGAATCCGTATAACAGGGGTCACCAGGGTTTTGGGGGATGTAAATGCGTTCATAGACGTGGTATTTACCATTGCCTACAATTATATCGCCGTTTTTATTTATGCCCGAGCCATCCTCAAAACCAGCATTGCTGCCCATGGCAACCAGCTTCTGTGTGGTACTGCCACTAAAAGCTCCCGCACGGTATTTTAATCGAATCTGGTAATTATCCGTATAATAGTCATTTTGGTATTTGTGGGCACTACCATTGGGCGCTTTACCCTTATAGGTATAGGGGCCATAGCCCTGCCATAGATTTAATGCCATCTCACCCATTACCCAGTTGGCTGTTTTGAGCTTGGTGGTCTCTACATCCCCCTGTTGTGGGGAAAAAGAGCCGCGCCAGCCATTATTGATAAAACCACCGGCACCATTGTAACCAGTACGCGAGATATAGCGGCCTGGTGAGAGCAATTCAAAGTCAAACATATTCAGCGCGGTGGTGTAATCATGGCCATTGCGCCAGACATTGTTCTCACAGGGGGGCGCCCCCGGGCAGGCGACCTGTACATCCATATCTGGCAACGGCCAGGGCATAGAAATAGTGCGAATACCTGTGGTGGGGTTAATGGCCGCACCCATCGACGCCAAGGATTTACCCAGGGTAAGCTCTGCTGGAGCATTGGTGGGATCCACAAGCCCATTGGAAGCTGCAATCGTATAAACTAAGGCTGACAAGTAAGGTAGGTTTTTGTAAGCGGCATTACTGCTACCCGGAGGCTGGGCCCAGCTAGGGTGGTTGCCTGGTGGCTCACCATAAGGGTTTAACACCACGGCGTTGCGCAAGCTGTATTGCAAGCTACCCAGGTATTTCAATAAGCTGCGCTCGGGGTCATTAAAGTAAGTTAGCGCGTCATTGGCATCTAACGCCCAACGGTTATGGGTTTTGCTATAATAATTACTTTTGAGGTAATAATATAAATTTTTAAGGATGGCGGCCATCATGCTCTCACCATTGTTCGTGGTGGGTACATTTAAAACCCCACTTAAATTAGTGGCCATCTGCTGCCGGTAGTGATTGCGAAAGGTCTGGGTGGAGGTCCGCTGCGCCATTTGGGCAATAGGGCCGTCGGTATCGATACTTGCTGCCACCCCATCATTGTACAGTAACCCCTTAAAGGAAATTGGCCCTGCCGTAGAATTATAAGTAAAACCATGCCACAGGAGATTTTTTAAGCGGTTGTCCATATAAGCGCTCATGAGAGCGTTTTTATAACCATAGGTAGTATTGTGTACCAACTGTTTACCAAAATCATAAAGGGGATGGCCATACAACACACTTAGGTCTGTAATAGTGTCACTGTCTAAACTTGCTAACAAAGTAGAATCTTCATAGAGACTTTCAAGCAACCACTCTAACAAATACTCTCGTTCGTTTTCATTGTAGTCTTTGGTATCACTTATGTCAACATAACCGGGGTTTTTAATTGCTAAATGTGCTGCTTGTAAATCTAAAATGGGCTTACCTTGCTCTAACACAAACTCTTTACGTAGTACGGTATAGCCATGAGTCACCAAATAATCGGTAATTTGTACCTTAAGAGGATCAACCACAAGCCAATCTGCTACCGTGGCCTCCATACTGCGGATATCAGCTTTTTTTTCTCTTAAGTCATAAGCTAAGTTGTACATGCGGTTTTCTACATCCCCCGCATCTTTGACAGTTTGTAGGGCTTTGCGCATAAAGTCACCCGGCGCCTCTGAAGCAGGCTCGCGGCCCTCATATAAGCAATAGGCAATGCGCAAAACATCATAAATGCTGCCCAGCGAGTTGCGCCCCTCATAGTCACTGACTGGCAGGGCCGCCGCAAAATCTCCATTGGGATCTTTACAGCGGCTCCATAAGGTATGGGACGGAAAAGCCATATTACCTAAAGGTTGGTTGATGTTGTCGGCAGGGAATAAAACATCTAAGTCCGCAACATAACGCAAACCTTTCGACAGGGCAGCTGTAATTCCGGTAATGGCTTCGGGATTGACATCCAAAATGCGGCTGCCCACAGATACTGCAGTGTTAAATTCCTCTTGGTTGTTACTCTGGTAATAGTTGGCTAATTGGGCAATATCATACGAAAGAGAATCAAAAACCTTAGGTAACGGCGCGGCGTTAGCAGGATTGCTTGAGTCAGTAAGATCTGCTAAAGCTAATAAAAAACGCAAGCTGCTGACCGGGTCGCGGTGCATGAGTGCCGTCATGCGTCGGTTAAATTCAGTGGGATTGAGGCTATTAAAGGCCGAGCGAATAGCTGCCGTTTCGTTAAAGAGCTCTGTTAAGCGTACACCCGACTGCGGTTCAAAGGTCTGAAAATCTTGCCGCCCAGGCGCGCAAAATTGCAGCAGTAATGATACTGGAAGTACCCATATAAAAATTTTTTGTCTCATCGGTTGACCTCTATTTTTTTATCAAATAGCACCCTGCTGGGTTGCTTGAGGCTAAAAAATTCCTCTATTATATTTACTTTACCCTCTTTAAGGTGCCAAAAAATTTTTGTAACGAAAAACTATATTTTTCTGGTAGTTTTTCGCTCAGAATACATCTCTCTCTTTTTCTTTAAAGTATATACGATCTTACCTCGCAAGAGAAAACAGAAAAAAGTCCCCTTCATTTTGCGCTGCACCATATAGCAGGTGTAGAAAAAGCATAAGATAAGTCACTTAATTACAAGGTGTCGGTGTTAAAAAAGTTTACACAGTTGAAGCCTGTGTTCAAATGTCATATGCAAATGGGTAGAATGATTGGTGTACTTTTGTTTTTTTTCGGACTGGCCGTCATCTCCATTGGCTGCAAAGAAGATCACGAAAAATTACGGCAGCAGATTTTTAGTAAATTTCAACAAGGAGAATGTCCCAGCGATAAAAAGTTTGCTAACGTTTTTCCCGGTTTCGTGGTGAGTGACGACAATGGCACACCCCTGTTACACCACGCTGCCATGGCTGAATCGCCTGCTTGTTTAGAAGAGCTAATTCGCCATGGGGCACAGTTGGATGTTATGGATTCAAATGGCGAATCTGTATTATTCGCAGCAGCAAGGGCAAACCGTCCTGCGGCTATTGAAATCCTACACAAGCAAGGTCTGAACATAGCGGTGCGTAACCAGAAAAACCAGTCAGCTATTATCGTGGCCGTGCAAAACAATGCCTGGGACGCGGCTGACAAACTTACTGCCTTGGGTTTGCTACATCCTATGGCGCAAGAATGGCTGAGGCAAGCAGTCCTCAACAATGATCCCCAATTGGCATCTCGCGCTTTGCGCCTGCGCGCTTCTGTTTACAGTCTGCTAACGGAAAAGCGTAATGCCATTATGTTAGCTGCCGAAAAGGGACACCTATCTGTCTTGCAAACTATGGTAGGCCCCCGTATAGATGTCAACCAGTCTCCCGTGCCTGAAGTAACCGCGACAAGTTTAGCTTTTGAAAAGGGCTATCTTGAAGTGGCACGCTTTTTAATGTCACGTGGGGGGTATGATCCGAAGGCAAACAACATATTATTTGACGCTATTGCCCAGGATAATCTTACTGAAATAGAAAAGGCAATCTCACGGGGAGCCAATCTCAATGCCCGGAATGCCAATGGGATACCAACTTTAATGCTGGCATATAGCCAAAATAAGACAAAAGCTTTTCAAAAATTGCTCGATTTGAAGGTTGATCTAAACCAGCAAGATGACAACGGTAACACAGTTTTAATGAAAGCTGCCCAGCAAGACCGAGAAGACATTGTCAAGCAACTGATACAGCTTGGGGCGGATGTCAATCGTGCCAATGCCTTTGGTTATACCGCGCTGATTCTAGCTGCCTCTGAGGGGCATGAAGATATCGTAAAGCTATTGTTAGCAGCCCAAGCGGATGTAAACCACGAAACCCTCAAGGGCGGCTCGGCAGTTTACTGGGCCCGCGAGCGCGGCCATGAAAAGATTGTTAGTTTATTGGTCAAAGCCGGCGCTATTGATCCCGATAATTTTGAAGCTTTAATTACGGCAGTTCGAGAGGGGGATATCAAAGCAACCAGAGCTGCCTTAGCGGCTAAAGTTAATATCAATGCCCGCAATAAAGACGGTTATTCGGCCATCATGTTTGCTGCCAACCAGGGCAGTGTTGACGTTATCAATTTACTCATTAAAGCAGGGGCGGATATCAATATCCAAGAAGCCGAGGGCTATACCCCTTTGATGATGGCTGCTTGGAACAACCATCTATCTGTCGCAGAAAGGTTACTGAAGGCCGGCTGTAATACCCGCCTGCGGCATAAAACAGGGAGAACCGCCCTAATGATCGCTGTTTGGAAAAGCTCGCCAGAACTAGTAAAAATGTTAGTCAAAAACTCTGAAATCAACGCACAAGACAATGATGGTTGGACGGCATTGATGTTTGCCGCCAATGACGGTAATAATGACGGTAATATTGAAAAGATAAAGATATTGCTGGCCGCGGGGGCCAACAAGAGTCTGAAAAATCTCAAAGGGCGCACGGCTAAAGACATTGCGCTTAGCAAAAACTATACTGAGGCCGCCCGTTTACTGTAATACATGGGGTTGCGTGGGCCTGAGACTAAGGGATGCCCTTGTATGAAATAGCGCCAGGGCAGATGTTGTCCGGCGGAGATACCAATGCGCGGGCTGCTGGCAATTTGTTCCTGGGCTAAGCGCCAACCAGCAGTAATATAGATTTCACCTTTTATAGTCAGGTCTAGGCCATTGTTCCGGGTAGTGATGGCAAGCCCCTGGCAGCAGCGGGCCGGACCTTTGAGCCAATCCTGGTTTTTCACATTAGTGCCTCGCGCCCGGGCAATTAGTTCGTGACCACTGACTGGCTCAAGCGCTCGGATGAGTACAGCCGCGGCGGTGCCTGCGCTTTCACAGACCACATTCATGCAGTAGTGCATGCCGTAAGTGAAATAGACATATAGTCGCCCTGGTGGACCAAACATGACTTCATTGCGGCGGGTGCGCCCCCGGTAGGCGTGACAGGCCGGATCATCATACTGGTGGTAGGCTTCGGTTTCAATAATGCGCCCGGCGCGCATACCTTCAGGCGTTACACGATACAGGAGGCAGCCCAGTAATTGCTGTGCCACGACAGTCACGGGTCGGTCATAAAAAGAAGCGGGTAGCGGCGCCGTGTTCGCAAGGGCCATCCCCCTTTTTTTAGGGAAGGTTTGGCTTGAAAACTTTTTCTTTACCGTTGAAGGGTCAGAAAAAAAGTTGTTTCGCAACGCACAATGGTCGTCAACTGAAAGGAAAACCGCATGAGTGAAGCCAATGCTTTGATGTCTGAGCGCAAAGAATATGAACCTCGTCCTGATGATATTTTTATCCAGCCGATACCGCCTGAGCGCGAGCAATTTATCAAAAAAGTACAATCGGCTTTTGTCAATAAACTGGTTTCTCTGGCCTTTGCCGACGATACACTTATTTTTGATTTCGCAATTTTTGAAATGATCCAGGGTAGTAACTTAAGAATTACCGTTACATCCTCCCAGTTCTATATTAAAACCCTAACGGAAGATCGTGTGCCTGATGGTTTCAGCAAATTTATTTCGCGTACCCGCCCCATTGCCCTCGATAATGAGCGTAATTTGTCGGCTGATCTCATGCGACGCAGCATTATTGAAGTTTGTCGCGGCGGCAAACCGTTGATTGAGTTCATCAATATGCGTACCGATGAGCGCCTGCACCCGAAACTTAAGACACTGATCACCAAGACAATGCGTTATGCAGTAGGAATTCCCATCTTCATGCGCCGCCAGCCTATTGGGGTACTGTGGGGTATCCGGCGTAAGCCGCTTACGGAAGAGAGAAAAAAAGAAGTCACGAGCCAAATGCATTCCCTGGCACACGGTATTGAGATCATTCTCTCTGAAGAAATGGATGGTGATCGCGATGCCTATTTCGCCCGACGCAAGATTGATAAAATAGATACCTATGCGACAGTGCAAAATGTGCTCTATACCCGTGTGCCGGGGCAGGATGTACCAGTCAAATCGCAGATCAGCTATTCTTACCGCTATAATACGCGGTTTCGGCAAGATACCAGCTTTATCATTCCGACAAGTAACGGTTTTGCGATAAGTCTAAAACGTTTTCTGCCAGAAAACATAAATGACCGTAAAATGAATATCTTGATGATTCCCGGTTTTTTCTGTAACCGTTCTCTGCTCGATCGGCTCGCGCGGGAGATGGCGCTCAAGTACGGTTACCGGGTTTTTACTCTCGATATGCGTGGTCGCAGCAAATATACTTTGCCTAAACGCGGTTTACAGCGCCTGGTTTGGAGCGTTGACGATTATATTTGGGAAGATTTTCCCGCGGCGATCCGCTGGATTCAGGAACACCATCCTCAAGATAGAATCGCAGTTATGGGCCACAGCATGGGGGGGATGATCCCCCAGTTTTATGCCAGCTCTTATGAAAATTGCCGCACGCTCTGCCGGCGCCACGATCTAATCGATGTCGATGGTCTGCTCGCCGGGATCGTCTCGATAACTTCGCCAAGCTATATCAACCTTGCTTTTAACAACCCGTGGATTGAGATGCTTTCAGAGGGGGTAAGGATCATGAGTAATACCTCTCTGATGCAGCCGGCCTTTAAGATTTTCTCGCTAACTATGGAAAACGCTTTGGGTACGGTTGATCTAAACCGATTTTTTAAGTTTCTACACAATATCTCTTCTTCAATCAGAGCCATGTCGTTTGATGTGGGGCGCTGGCCTACCATAAAAGATTTTATTGGGTACCCAGAAATCACTCCACCAGAGTGGTATTATTTTATGGAGGATGTATTCTGTGAAGAATCGGTGCGGGTGATCATGCAATTCCTGCGCTCGCAAAACCATGGCGGCGCTTTTAAGTCGTTTGATGGCCGCCTGAACTATACTATGGCGCAGGAAAAATTAAAAATACCTCTGATGTCAGTGGTTGGCA
>CALHRC010000069.1 GCA_938038265.1 uncultured bacterium | reverse complement strand
GCGCGAAAACCGGTGGCCCTTTAAGGGCCAGCTGCCGCCCGGGTGTCCCCTACGGTTGAGGCGCGGGGGGCGGCAGCGCCCCCGTATTGCTTCCTGTGCCTGGCGAGGGCCGGGGGTTACAAAAATAGTGTTACTTTTTTCCTGTGATTGCGTATTACACATAGATACAATAATTTACTTGCTCTTAGGTAAAGTAAACAAAGAGCTGATATATGAAATACAAACAAATCTGCTTTAATATGGTTGTTTTAGGCCTGCTGGGCTTCAGTCTCGGTTGCACAAATGCAGCAAATAACCAGGTGGTAGTAAAACAAGAAACGCCCAGCTTTCGCTTAGCCAATGGGCAACCGCTATCACTGCCCCGGGCCGATGAATATAACCCTGTTTTATTAGACGCCAGGAATGGGAATGTATATCTTTTATTTGCCTCAAACCGCAGTGGCAGCCACAATATTTACTTCACCAAAAACGTAAGTGGTACGACATACACCACCCCAAGGCAACTACCGGCGTTTGAAGAGCCCCAAAGCATCAATCCTAACTCGACGACTATCAATAGCCCAACACCAATTTCTTTTGCCGCGTTGATAGATATTAACAATGACATCCTCATTTTTTTCAAAACAGATTCTCAAGTCATTAAATACTTTAGTTACTATACAATGCATAGTAATACCTCGTATGCTAATGCCATTAACAACACAACTCGCTACAACGATACCATTGTTGGGGCTACTTCTTATTATCTTTTAGGCCGCGATGCCAATGGCAACATTTGGTCGTTTGATCCAGACGTCAATAATACTTACGACCTTACGATTCCTCATTTACAAGGGGCACAATCCGTTACCAGGTTTGATATCCACAGTGTAGGGCATGAGAATGCTTTTCTCTATTTAAAAAACAACCAAGCTGCTTTAAGTGGTGAGCCTTTACTTTCCTTCACCCCCCAATGGACCTTTGGCAATACAGTCTATTACGGTAGCCACAATGACCTAAACCAATCCTTAGCCCGCTCCCGCTTGACCCCCCACGATGTCTATACCGCTAATTTTGGCTATAGCGCTTTAGAGAAGAATATCATTTTGTTAAGCGCGCACAATGGCAAAAGCTTAGATCTCTATGCCATTACCTCACATTCCCCCGCAGAAATTTGGGGGATGGTAGCTCCTGTTATCTACGTGCCGGTGCCCTAAGTAGAGAAAATTTTTGCAATAAAATCAAACCATTGAGTTGCGGGGGGATGGTTCTCCTCTTGCGGGCGCAGGGCCATTAGACCCCGGGGGGTTTCATAGAGAGAACGCTTGCCATAGTAATCGCCGGCAAACTCTTCCGGGTGGCTATCCTCCCCCTGCTGCCCACGGATGGCAAAGGCCTCGTCGATGGCTTGGCGCAGTTCATGTAATTCCGCCGGGGTCGCCGACAATTGCTGGTCAGGGCCTGGTAGGCTTCGATCTAACGTAAAGTGCTTCTCAATGACCACCGCCCCTGCCGCTACTGCCGCAAACGCCGCTTGGCTTCCTTGGGTGTGGTCAGAAAAACCTACTAAAGAGCCAAGCCTTTCTTTTAATAATGACATCCGCCCTATGTTGGCTTTATGCAAGGGAGTAGGATATAACGAAACACAATGCAAAAAGACAACTTGTGTTAGCTCATGCAAGCGACACCAAGCAGCCGTGCGCTCTACTGCTGAAAAATGCGCCGCTCCGGTTGAAATAATGAGCGGTAAGCCCGTAAGGCGCGCTGCTTCTAACAGTTGCCAATTGTTCAGATCGCCCGAGGCGATTTTGAGTACCGGCGCACCTAATCCTTTGAGTTTGACCGGCCAGTCTGGTGTCAGGGGGGTTGAGAGAAAAATGAGACCATGGTTGGCTGCCGCAGCGGCCACTTGCTGGTGAAAATTCAAACTGAGCTCAAACTGCCGGAAGATATTGGCGAGTTCAGCTACTTTTTTTATACTGGGGTGGATGAACTCGTCGGTGGCATAAGACTGTAATTTAATGGCATCAGCACCTGCCTGGGCAGCTGCGGCCACCATCTCTTTGGCTAAGGTAAGGTCGTTGTTGTGATTCAAACCAAATTCGGCAATTAAGATGGGTTTTTCCCCACCACCAATTGTTTTACTCGCCCCACGAAATTCAAGCCGAATGGCTCGGCTAAAAGCAAAAGACATATTATTTACGGCGGATCAGGCCGCCTATGACCTTAGCCGGGTTGATATTTTCACCGTTTTTCGTAATTTCAAAGTGCAAGTGTGGCCCAAAGGAATAACCGGTATTCCCTGAGATACCCAGGGACTGACCACGGCTAACCTGCTGGCCTTGTTTTACATGAATCCGGCTTAAATGCGCATAAAGACTCTTATAGCCCCCATCATGGCTGACCACAACCACATTGCCGTAGCCCCCCAGCCATCCGGCATAGGTCACTTCGCCAGCTTTTGCAGAACGCACAGTTGTATAGGCGGCTTTAAGGTCAATTCCTTTATGAAAGGCTTCTCGGGGCCAGGTACGCCAACCATACCCACTGGTAATGATTTTGCTGGCCACAGGAATAAGCCAGGAAACGACCGGGATAATCGGTTTTGCCCCGGGTAAAAATATCTGGTCACCCGGGTTCAGCAGGTCGGGGTTTATATCGGGGTTTTCCTCAAGAAATTTTTCAAGCCCCACTTTATGACGGTCGAGGATATGGGCTAATTTTTCGTTTTTCTTTACTTGGTAATAAAAACCAACACGGGTTGGAATCTGCAGGGTTTGGCCAACCGCCAGGTGGTTCGGGTTAGTGATTTTAACGCTGCCGAGGATGGATTCCACGGTCACGTTGTGCTGTTTGGCAATTTTAGACAGGGTATCACCTGGTTTAACCTTGTAATCGATTTTCTGAACAGTCTTTTTGGTATCCACCGGCTGCCTTTGAGCCGTTCTCTTTCCGGTTTTTTTATCAATTTCCAGTCCCAAAAGCAAATCTTTGAGCCGTTCATCTTCTTCGGCAATTTTTTCTCCAAGATCAGCATCTTCAGCGCTTATACGCAGGTCTGTCTTAAGGTTACCCACCCCACCGACTTGCCGGGTTTCCTGCAGGTTAACCGAAGCGACAGCTTCCGGGGGGTTACTGCCGAATAAGAACCATGCGATTGGCAAAGTAATCGTAACGACAAGGGCCAGGGCGTGCCAACGATTGAGCTCAATCACGCCACTGCGGATATACTCATCACGGTTTATATAGTAATGAAAACGTCCCTGCCCACGGTAATAGATTTGGATTGTTTTGAAATCCAACTGGCACTGCCAGTTACGCACGGCGCCCCAAACTTTCTCAAGTTTTCGTCTCAAGTTGCGCAGGTAAACCCTCATTATTTTATTTTCGACAAAGTGTCTGTAGCCTCTTTAGTTGCTTTTACCCGATTTTCTAAAATAAGGTCATGTGGGGATACCTTTCTTATCCAGCTCTTTGACCGCGCCGTAAGCTTCTTCGACAATTTTACGGGCGTCTTTTTTATGGCCACCAGTAATATTGACATTGCCTTTGAGTACCACCCCTTTTGCAAGATAGAGTACTGGAGCGTTGACATCCCCCATCATGCGGCCTGATTCAGTGAGCCGCACTTCTTCTTTAGCTTCAATGTCTCCAATTAGGGTACCTGCTAACAACACCTCTTTTGCCGAAATATTAGTTTTTACTTTACCAGTCTCGCCAATAATGAGGGCTTCTTCCGTGCGGATCTCGCCTTCAAATTTGCCATCCACCCGCAGACTGCCTGCAATATAAAATTTACCTTCAAAAATGGAGCCTTCACCGATTACGGAATTGGTCTGGTCGTATTTTGCCATAAGATATCCTGCCTATTATGGACAGGATCAATGGCAGCTTGATAGCGGCAAGCACTTTTGCTATAGGACTCGCCCCAAGAAATCTCGCTTAACGCGTTGAAAATCATTGACGCGTTGTTTCATGAATACCCTCTGTCAAAAAAAAATTACTAACAAGGCAAGGTAAAATCCATGACGCATCCTAAAGAAGCATTATTTGCCGGCGAAAAGCCCTTTCCCATTATCCCCAGCTGCGAACACTTTGCGGGCAGTGAAAAACTGATCCGTAAAGCACTCGAAATGCAAGAAAAAATGGGCCCCATCTTTGATATTACCTGCGACTGCGAAGATGGCGCCCCGACAGGTAAAGAAAAAGAACATGCTGAAATGATTGTCTCCGTACTAAAATCTGAAGCCAATAAGTACAAGGCTGCCGGTGTTAGGGTGCATGACTACCACAATAAATTTTGGAAGCAGGATGTGGATATCATTGTCGATGGTATTGGCGACATTGTGACGTACCTAACCATCCCCAAATCAACTGCGGCTGCGCAAGTGGCTGAAATGGTCTCATATATTCAGGAGCGCTGCCAGAAAGCAGGTATAAAAAGAGAAATCCCCATTCATGTCTTAATTGAGACACACGGTGCCATCTCTGAAGTAGAAGAAATTGCTACCATTCCGTGGATTCAGGTGCTTGATTTTGGTTTGATGGATTTTATTTCAGGCCACCATGGCGCCATCCCCGCTTCCTGTATGAAAAGCCCGGGACAGTTCGAACATGAACTGCTGCGACGGGCAAAAGCTAAAATGGTCGCCACCGCTCTCGCTCATGGAATTGTACCAGCCCATAATGTTACCCTTGACCTGAAGAATGCTTACCAAACCTATGCCGACGCTTCACGCGCCCGCAATGACTTTGGCTTTTTGAGAATGTGGTCTATTTATCCTGCGCAAATCCAGCCAATTGTTGACGCGATGAAACCTGACTTCTCTGAAGTGCAGGATGGTGAAGCAATCCTGCTAGCTGCACAAGACGCGGCATGGGGACCTATACAATATAAAGGGGAACTACATGACCGCGCAACATATCGTTACTTTTGGGAAATTGTACAGCGCGCCCGTCTTTCGGGTATTAAGCTTTCTGAAGAAGCAGAAAAGCGTTGGTTTACTAACTAAACTAGAGGATAGTATGTCTTTACAACAAGCCGAACAGCTCATTGAAGCAGCCGCTGCATATTTAGCGGCGGTAGAAAAAAATTGGGCGCAGGCCTGTGCCACAGACGGCCAGATTTCTGTTTCTAAAATGGATGAAAACCAACAATTGGGCTATGATTTAAGTTGGGCAGAAGCTCTCATCTTTGGCGCACGGGAGATGCTCTCCTATCCGACTCGGGTGGGTAAAGGGGCTGGCAGCCAAGAAGAGAAACTCGCTTTGTTTTTTATTGCGGAAGCCCTTTATGACATCTATAATCGTTTTAAGATACACTCCCTACAGTATGGGCAAAGTGCCGCTGACTATGACCAAGTTTTTCAAGCACCAGCTTTACTAAGTTTTGTTGCCCAATATAGCCATGCTCAATATGCTGTTGGGATTGCTGGGGGATTAGCAGAAAACAAAGATTTTGGTCTCTATGGTCTCAATGAAGACCAGCAGATGATGATGGAAACCTTCCGCAGTTTTGCTGAAGAGCGGGTGCGGCCCATCGCAGAGAAAGTGCACCGGGAGGATCTCACCATCCCCCAAGACATTATTTCTGCTTTAGCCGAAATGGGCTGCTTTGGCCTCTCCATCCCAGATACCTATGGCGGTTTTCAGTCAGAAGAAAACCCTGACAACACCTCGATGGCTGTTGTCACCGAAGAGCTGTCGCGTGGCTCGGTTGGTGTCGCCGGAAGCCTCATTACCCGCCCTGAAATTGTCTCTAAAGCCATTTTAGCCGGCGGCACCTCGGAACAAAAAGGGTACTGGCTACCCAAATTTGCCAGTGGTGAGCTGCTCTGCGCAGTAGCCGTAACAGAACCTGACTTCGGCTCTGATGTCGCGGGGATCAAAGTATCGGCTACCAAAGTAGAGGGTGGCTGGCGTATCAATGGTACCAAAACCTGGTGTACGTTTGCAGGCAAAGCGAATGTTTTGTTAGTGTTAGCGCGCACCAACCCTGACATGTCCTTGAAACATAAAGGTCTCTCCATCCTGCTGGCCGAAAAACCGGTCACTGACGCACACTCATTTGATTTCAAACAACCAGAAGGTGGTCGCATCTCTGGTCGGGCCATCGCGACTATCGGCTACCGCGGGATGCATTCCTATGAAGTGGTTTTTGAGGATTATTTTGTACCAGATGCTAACCTGGTTGGCGGCAACGACGGACTTGGCAAAGGCTTTTACTTACAGATGGCCGGCTTTGCTGGCGGTCGGCTACAAACTGCAGCAAGAGCCACTGGCGTTATGCAGGCAGCTATGGAAAAAGCGCTACAATATAGCTTAGAGCGCAAAGTGTTTGGTCAGCCCATTTTTAACTATGGCCTTACAAAATTAAAATTGGCAAAGATGGCAGCAATTACCCAAACTGTACGCCAAATGACTTATAGATCCGCTAAATTAATGGATAAACACGAAGGCTCTATGGAAGCTTCGTTAGTTAAGTTTTATAGTTGCCGCGTCGCGGAATGGGTCACCCGCGAGGCCATGCAAATTCATGGTGGCATGGGCTATGCTGAAGAATATGAAGTCTCCCGTCTTTTTGTGGATGCCCGTGTCTTTAGTATTTTTGAAGGAGCAGAAGAAGTATTGGCTTTGCGGGTTATCGCCCGCTCTCTGCTGGAAAAAGCCCTGAAATAAAGTAAACCTAATACCAAAATTTTTTCAGCCCATCCGAAGCCTGCTTTTCTTGCCGACATCCCCCAGGCTGCCTGCGATTGCCCGAGAGTGAGCTCTGTTCATTCCTTTAGCTCTCAAGCCCAAGGAATTGTAGTTAAAAATTTATCTCTTTAATCGCCCGCTCAGCTTCTTTTTTTACATTGGGGGGATATCCTGACTGTAAAACTTTAATTAACGCCACAAATGCGTCTCTGTACTTAAGTCGGCCAAGCGAGTTGATAATGTTGATCGTCAAGCGGATATCGTAATCTTGTATTGGATCTGCTTTTAATTGTGCTTCAAGTGACGCCAGCAATTTCTGCCCAACTTCAGCCTTATTTTTTTTAAAAAAACCAAGCGATTGCGCACAGGCACTGCGTACTTCAAGATATTTATCATTTTTCAGTTGTGTATCGATAATCGTATATGCCTTAGACGCTACATTCGACTCGTCATAGCTGCCTAACGCCAGACAGGCTTCGGCGCGCAACATAAAGTGATTTATCGGAGACTGGTCATTGGTTGATTTTTTTATTACATTATCTAGCGCCTCGACCATTTCTGCAGCCTTGCTTTCAGCCTCTTGGGGATTCTGGCGGTAAATTTCAGCAATACGTCGAATCGCGCGCATTTTTACCGACGTAGCAATATCCTCACGTCTAATAATTTTGTAAAGCTGCTCAATATCTTTCAAACCAATTGTCTGCATCGAACGCTCCACTAGGGCATCGCTCGATCTTTCCTGAGCCTGCAGTAGACCAGTAATTAAAACAATCGGCAAAATTCGGATGAACCTATTCCACATGGTGCCGTTTGAAAAAGAAAAGTTAGCCAGACAAGCTGAAAAGCAACCTTAACAGGCGTAAGCACCCGGCAGGGGGCTTCCCGGGCGGCTGGCCACTTTTGTTCTTAGAATTCCTGAACTAAAGGGGGAATTCCCTACCAAGAAGACTATCCTCCATGGGACATAATACCGGCTTTTAGTAACTAAAAAACCCTACGGGGTAAAGCGGGATGGTTTTTTAGCTCGCCACGGCGGCTACCTTTGTTCAGGAATTCCTGAACAAATGGGGAATTCCACATCCGGAAAACCATCCCCCATGCGACATAATGCAGTTTTTGAGTCACTAACCAGCCGGTTTGAGCACTTCAGGCGCGAAAACCAGTGGCCCAGCAAGGGACATGCCGGGGCGACAAGCGCCCCCGTATTGCTTCTCTATGGCTTCTCTGTGCTTGGCGCGAGATAGGGGTTGCTAACAGGCAACCCCTATGTATAATTGACAGGGTACTGCCTATTAAGAAAGCAACACTCATGGGTAAGTTCACAGATATAAAAGATATGTTTGCGCAAGCGCGTGAAATGCAAAAACAAGCTAAACAAATCCAAAAACAGCTGGGGGCTATGCGTATTACGGTAGAAACCGGCGGCGGCACGGTGAAAGCTACCGTTGACGGCGAAGCGTCTCTGGTAGATCTCGTCATCGATGAATCACTGCTCGAACCCGAAGAACTCAAAAAAACTTTGCCAAAACTGATCAAGAAAGCCATCCAGGAAGCCCAGAGCAAGGCAAAAGCTGAAGCAGCTGCCCACCTACGCGCGCAAATGGGCGGCTTTCCTGAAATGTAAATGCTCCCCGAACTTAATCAAGTTACCAGTCTAATTGCCGCCCTACCCGGTATCGGCCGGAAATCCGCGCAACGGATCGCTCTTCACTTTCTCAAGCAGGATGTCGGGTACCTCAACCGGTTTATCGAAGGGCTACAAGATTTCTACGAAAATGTGGTCTGCTGTGAAACCTGCGGCGCGCTGCGCAGTGTGCGCGAACCTTGTGAATTTTGCGGCCCTAATCGAGACCCATCAGTACTGTGCGTTGTTGAACAACCTTCCGATATTTACGCCATTGAAAGCTCCGGTGAGCACCACGGCCTATATCATGTACTGATGGGCGTTTTATCCCCGCTCGACGGGGTCGGCCCGGAGGACCTCACCCTGCGCCAGCTCAAAGAGCGGGTCATGCAATCCACTACCCTGCGTGAACTAATTATCGCCACCAACCCCAGCGTCGAAGGAAATGCGACCGCCCATTATATTGGCCGCCTGCTATCAGATAAGCCGGGCCTTAAACTCTCCCGCTTAGCCAGCGGCCTAGCCTTAGGTAGCCAGCTCGAGTTTGCCGACAGCCAGTCAATTTCGCTGTCGCTGCGTGCCCGAGTCCCACTTGAAACCTAATGGCTGAAATTACCGTCATTATTCCCGCACTCAATGAAGAGCAGGCAATTGGCCGTGTTCTTGCAGAAATCCCCAAAGCAGCCTTAGCACCACTAAATGTTACCATAATTGTCGCCGACAACGGCTCAAGTGACCGAACAGCCGAAATTGCCCGGGCTGCAGGCGCCCTAACGGTGCGCGAAGAAGAGCGCGGCTATGGCGCTGCTTGCTTAAAAGCCTTACAGCACTTACCGGCAGAATGCCGCTATATTGTTTTTCTGGATGGGGATTATTCCGACTATCCTCATGAAATGCCCCTGCTACTGCAACCTTTATTAAACAACCAGGCGGATATCGTGATTGGATCCCGAGTTTTGGGCCAAAGAGAAAAAGGTTCGCTTTCACCGCAACAGCGGTTCGGCAATGCCCTGGCAGTAACCTTGATACGCTGGTTCTGGGGAGTAAAATTTACTGACCTTGGCCCCTTTCGCGCCATCCGCAGGGAAGCCTTTGAGCGTCTGGCTATGCGCGACCGCAACTACGGCTGGACAGTGGAGCTGCAAATTAAAGCCGCTAAGTTAAAGCTACGCTGTCTCGAAGTGCCGGTATCGTACCGCCGCCGGATAGGCAAGTCAAAAGTTTCGGGAACCATAAAAGGAACCGTATTGGCAGGTTATGTTATTCTCAAGACAATCTTTTTGTCGGCGCTACCGCGCTTTCGCTAACCAAGTGTCAATACATTGACAGCTGCCGCAGACCTTCTTTATCACCTAACTTTTCCAGCGTCTGGCGCAGCTCCGCCTTGCTTTTTTCATCCTGGGGGTTCTCTCTTACCACTTTCCAGAGCTCATCAGCTTTTCGGCGCAGCTTTAACTGCTCTTCTTTAGAGAGAACTGCTGACGTTGTAGGACTATCAAATTCCGGTGCCATAGATCGGGTCATAACCGAACCGGAGGGATCGGCCATCCCAGACCCTTCAAATACTTCACTGCCACCGGAAACTTTTTCTTTTCGGGCCAGTAACTGTTCCTGTTTGGGGGCAGAAGTATCTTGCCTCACCTTTGCCGGCTCACTATCTCCCACCCCCGCATTACCTTCCCCCGGAATAGGGACATCCCCCCCCTGCTTCTCAGGTACCTGAAGC
>CALHRC010000068.1 GCA_938038265.1 uncultured bacterium | reverse complement strand
AGCGCCTACTGTTAGCCCGAATATCCGCCCTGCGCCCTGAACTGCTTCTGCTGGACGAACCGTTTACTGGTCTTGATGTGCAGGCACAGCAGCTACTGGAATCCATCATTGCCAGGGGGGGGATCGCTGAGTTGCAATGGTCATTTTCCACCATGATTCTGGTGGATCATGACATAGGGCGCACCCGCACACTCTGTAGCCGTGTCTGGCAGATGGAGCGCGGTGAGTTATGCGAGGAAAAATAGTCATGAGACTTTTTCTGCGGCGTTTCAGACTGATATTAGCCAAAGATCTCCGACTTTACTTTAGTGGAGCGGCGACCCTTTGGGCCTGCGCCCTGTTCTCACTGGCCATGCTGAGTCTGTTTCGCTTTACGGCTCCTCCCGACCAATTTCCAGCCCTTGCCGGAATCGCCGTCATGGTTGGCACGCACCTGACCAGCTCGGTATTCCTGCTTTTAGCTGGCCAAGAATGGGAATGGGAGTGGTTGGCCAACCGGGCACTGCTCCTTGAGGGCGCGCGGGACAGCTCTCTGTTTATAGGTAAAGTCGCCGGCTATGCCATTACCTTGTCGCTCTTATGGCTGTTTACTTTTTTTTCCGCAGTAGTTCTGTTGGGCCTGCGCTTTCCTGAAAATTTCACGCTACCTGCCATAGGGGCCGGTTTGCTGCTTTCAATCGGTATGTCCCTCATAGGATTGCTATCCGCGGCCATTGCACTGCACACCCGCTTTCGCCAGCTTGTGATGTTCTTACTCTACCTCCCCCTGGCCTTGCCCTCAGCTATTGCCGTAGCGGGGATCCTGCGGATGGCCTTAGAGGGACGCGCCGTTTCCGCCGAATGGAATCTACTGCTCGCCTTTTCTCTGGTATTCTTTGCCGCTGGCCTGGCCTTGTTTGACTACCTCATGGAAGAATAAAAGCAGGGAAGGTAATCTTTTTATCAGATAAGCCATCCCCCAAACATACCGGACTTGTCAGGCCAATAATCATTTAGGATTTCGCTTTACGTCCTGTCAGGAGGGGGCATTTGAATCTTCAGGGCCAATAACATGCAGAAAGGATTACAGCCTATCATAGCGGATGTACTCTTCAATGTCTTTGGAATGGCCGATGCCGAGAAAACGTTTAAGATTTCTTTTATTGAAAAGAACCGCGGTCGTCCCCTGTTTTTGATCCGCTGCCAAAACCTTGAAAAGATCACTTTGAAAGATTTTCTGACGAAAATACCAGAATATATCAACCGAGTTAATCCGGGAATGCCTGTTAAACCAAATTTTTATGTGTTAGGCGATGAAAAAGAATTGCTCATAGGAGTAGCGGTTCCCGGCGATCAGAAATACAACACTGCCATTTTGCCAAATATTGACGGTGCCATGGGGCGTTTCCATGACGAGGCCCTGCGCAACGGGCTTTGCGATTTTGACTTTGGGGTGGGACGTACCCAATGTAACTTTGTTTCGGATGTAGATGAAATATTCAATGAACTTGCCCGTTCTTCTCTGAAAAACCTAAAAGATAACCTTGTTCGCTGGAGCTGGACCTATTTCAACCGAGCCAACGATTATTTTGCCAATGAAGAAGCCAATGCCGTTATCCAGCCAATCATCCATTACGACCCCAAAAAAGAAACATTTTCGATGAAAGGCGGCGAAGTGTTTGTTGGCGGGCACCTCTACCGCGGCTATGCCGATTTGATGGGGGATATCCCCGCTGACCAGGACAGTAACCGAATAGAGTTATTGATTCTCGAAAAACTGGTGATGGCCTGTCATGAAGCTCCGGGGCTGTTGAAATTCAATATCTCACCGCAGACTCTGATTGACACCTTTGATTCAGCGGAAAAAGTCTATCGGTTTAACCAGTTGCTCCACCGCGAAAAAATTGATCCCCGAAACGTACGACTTGAGTTGGTGGAAAAACCATATGAGGAAAAAAATATTAAATTAAAAGATGTCTGCCAGTATTTTTGGCAATATGGTATTAGCTTTGCCGCAGATGATTTCGGGGTGAAAAGCCAAAGTCATCAGGTAGTATTAGATTTAGGGGAGATGATCAAGGAATTTAAGCTCGATCCAATCAGTTTCAAGTTTAAGCCCGAAGAAGATCACACGAAATTTCTTGATAACCTGGCCTTTATTGATTATTGTGTCAGGCTAGCCGATAACCGCGAAGCGATCATAACTGCCGAAGCGGTAGATGATTTTGATACCCTGCGCTTTCTGATCACCCACCAGGTGCATTATTTTCAGACAAATGCTTTTTGCACCAAGATGCATCTTGCCGACTATAAGCGTTTATACCATGAACTGCAGAATCTGCCCGAAGTGGTTGTGCAGAAAATCATGACTGACGCGGCTCTTACAGAACAACAAAAAATTAAGGGGAATATTTTTCTGGTAGCAAAAGAAAATCAATTGATATGAAAACATCAGCTAAACATAACCCGAAAAAAAGAAGTCGGGCGGCTCTGGTTCTCTCCGACGGCAGAATATTCAAAGGTCGCCTCATTGGCAAACTGAAAAAAGAGGGCCGCATCGGTGAAGTGGTCTTCAACACCAGCATGACAGGCTACCAGGAGATTATCACAGATCCCTCATACTTAGGACAGTTTGTCTGTTTCACTTACCCTTCTATCGGGAATTATGGCATAAATACCCGCGATAATCAGTCCGAACGTCCCTGGCTCGAAGGAATCATTATCCGTGATTACAATGAAGTGCCTTCCAACTTTCAGTCTGTCGAGACCCTGGAAGATTTCCTGGTTCGTTATGAGCTACCAGCCCTAACGGATGTCGATACCCGAGCCTTGGTGCGTCATATCAGAGAGAGCGGTTCCCAGCAGGCGGGACTCTTTTTGCTCCCTGAAGCAGCAGAAGAAGATGGTTTGTTTTTAGACAAAATGCTGGCGCGTGTAAGAAAAGCTCCCTCGATGGAAGGTGCCAATCTTACCGATTCATTTGATGGGCGAGCAGCCAATCAATTTATAGCTAATTGGTTGGCCACAAACCGCAAAAACAGGGAAGGGATGATTCCGGTAGCTGCTCTCGATTTCGGTATTAAATTTGCCATCCTTGAAGGACTGCTTGAAAATAATATCTACCCAACAGTCTTTGCCGGCAATAAACCAATTGCCGAACAACCGGGTTTTGTTATAGATAAATTTGCCGGCTTTTTCTTCTCTAATGGCCCGGGCGATCCAGCAGCAGTTACAGTTGGTATTGCCAATATTAAGCAGTTGATTGAAACCGGAAAACCGTGCTTTGGTATTTGTCTCGGCCACCAAATGCTCAGTCTTGCCCTTGGCGGGCAGACATTCAAAATGAAATTTGGCCATCATGGTGGCAACCAGCCGGTCAAGGCCAGTTACAGAAAACAGGTTATCATTACTGCGCAAAACCACGGGTTCTCCATTGATGAAGAAACCCTGCGTTCGGCTTACCCAGAAGTTACCAAAAATTTTGAGCGCAACCCAAATGATGACAGCGCCGAAGGTTTTCTGCTGTGTGGACATGGGAAAAATATCCTCAGCGTTCAATACCATCCTGAAGCTGCCCCGGGACCACACGATGCGAGGGTCGTATTTAGAGAGTTCCGCGAGATGCTGGAAAAAGCCCGGTGAACAGCGCAGAGAATAACAGCTATCATCTTATTGAAAAAACAGCCTTAGGCGAAGAAATATATCTAATAAGCGCCCCGCTGCTCCACCGCATGATGGCCTGGATCGTTGATCTGACCACGGTACTTTTCCTCCAGACGGTTATTTCTTTGTTTCTTGCAGCTAAGAATATGGAACGTTACTTTGCTGCCGACGCCGATACGCCCGCTACTGGTGCGGCAATTGCTTTTTTTATTTTGCTAAGCTATGTCGTGCAGGTGTTTTTTTATTTTTATTTTGAATACGCCCAGGCCGGACGCACTCCCGGGAAACGATTGCTGTCCTTGAGGGTAGTCAGCCATACGGGTGGCCGTCCTTCTCTTCAAGCAATCTTATGGCGCTGCCTGTTGCGACCTATAGAGGCCGGCTTTCTGCCTATTATCGCAGCAATTACCGCATTTAGCCGCCAAGACAACCGCCGCATTGGGGATATTCTGGCAGGCACTTTAGTAATTATAGATTTAGCAGATCACAGGGGGATGTCGCAAGCTAAAATAGTAAATACAAATAATATAGACAAAATTAAAAAAATAGTCTCTCAAGTACAAAATCTGTTGCCACCTGCTAAACTAAACGCCCTGCGGGAATTGGCCAAGATTTATCCGCACTTAACCCCACAACACCGGCTCTGGTTTAGCCGACAGGTGGCCCCCTGGTTGCCGCCCGAGGCCGCAAGTGTACCACTTGAGGATATTCTCTTTCTAGTCTGATCAGAAAAACTGCGCCACAAACCAGCGATCGCCCGTTTTATGGAGTATGAGATTACCCAAGATGCCTGAAGGCGGTCGGTTTTCAAAAAGCAACCTTACCTCAACTTCTGTGGGGGAGTAAAAAAATAAATCCAACTGGATTTCTGAGGCTTGCGCAAACATAGCGGCGAAACCCTTAGGACTGCCATCTGTATTCTTTTTCGTTGAGAAAAAAGTCTCATATAAAACCGACTTCTCATCGTTGAGATCCTGCTCTATCTGCTTTTGGCTGCGGGGACTTTTAAGGTCGGTAAGCGCTCCTTTAATGGGATGAACCAGAGCTACTATGTCTTTTTTGCGATGTTCCATGATAGCAGCAATGAGATCATAAACGACCTGCCGTACTGCGGGAGATTCCTGTTCGGTAATTTTCAGGGCAGCGGCATTGTCGCCATGCACTAAGCGAGTGGTCACCTTCAGGTTAGCCGCCGAATACCTTTTTACCGGAGCGGAACAGGCGACAAAGGCCGCAAAGATAAAGAAAACTATCCTTGCCATTGAAACTCAATTCCCCTGCGGCCGAATTTTTCAGGGAAGGTATCATGTGCCAGCGCCCTCATGTTCGCCGATAATGAAATTTGTGCCCCCGCTTTTTCATAGGTACCACGACGAATCCCTAGTCTGAGCATCCGAAAAAAAGCATATTCTTCTCGCAGAATATTTTCCGGCATTTGCTCGTTGGTACCGGGGGGATAGATGGAATCTGACAGAGCTGAAGTTAGCTTACCTGCCGCTCGCCAACTGCTACCTGCAGTAACGAAACCCACTTCAGTGAGATCCCTGTCGGAAAAAATTTTTCGTAATTTTTTGTCTGTATATTTCCTGTCAAAAAAGGTCTGCCGCGGGTAAACTGGCTGTAAAAAGGAAAAGAAAAATTTTTCTGCCTGTTTTGTATCCATTGGCCTGCCAATTGCCTCTGCCGCCGCCAAAAAACTGCCAATTCCCTGGTATAGCGCCAGCTCATCTCTTGCCCTGGCTACAGGTACTGCGGTGCTGTAGCCGGTATCGCACAGAAAGCGTACGGAAGCTGTACCATTACAGATGGCAATTAGAGTGTCAACCGTACGTTTCAAGTCGCCCTTGTTCTTTTCAGTGACTAGTACCTGTATGGCCGGGGTCTGGGGTAAAGAGCGCCGGGACTGCTCGCGTAGAATCATAACCGACGCTTCAGCATAAAAAAAGTCTGCCGCCGCCTGTTCAGCTTCTACCACAATGGCTTTTACTTTTTTGATTAAGGCTTCATAGTAAAACTGCGCCCATGCCGTCCTCAGTTGGTCATACGGATAACCATCCTGCCGGGATAATGAAAAATAAGATGCGTTGCGCACCCCTTCCCCAAGGTCAAGAGAAGTTAAGCCCGGTTCTATTACAAGTACAGTTGGATGGTTCTCATAATGACTGAGCAGTTCTCTGCCCGATTGCCGCAAGACACCGGTAAATGCGCGTAACGCCGCCGGGTATTGCAAAAAAAACCGGGCTAGTTGCTGTGTGGTGACCGCCAGACAGACGGCCCCTGGTAAAAACTCTAATGGCTGTCTGATATTGACGACAAAAGGCAGAATACCGGTTAGCTGTCCTGCTACCGCAATTGTTTTTCCATAACGGACTCTACCTTTAAGGCACAAATAGACCATGTCCTGGTTATCGTTTTCGACGCCCTGTGTCTCTTTCCAGGGCAGGGCAGCGAGTGCGGTATATTCGCTTTCAGACAACCCGCAGAATTCTGGGACCGGGGGCAAACGATACATTAGATAGCCCGCAAGTAAGCGATAAATTCTTTTTTGTCTTTTAACTCAATAGGGCGCGACTGGCAGAAAAGCTGTGCCTGCTGGCTAAATTCGCTGGTAGTCATAGCCATCCCCCTTGTAGCACCTTTACTGCGCATCTCTTCATGCATCTGCCGCAGGGCTTTTTCAGGAATTGGATCCGTGGTACGAAACAAATAGATGAGACGGTTAGATCTTTTGGAATTGCGCCAGTTGCCTTCAGTCTCCGTAGCTAATATATGCACTTCTGAATCATTGACGACCTGCAAATCCAGGATGGAAAGCTCCATACTCTCAATTATCTTTCTGCTGATCTGCTCGAATTTACCAGGTGAGGCAATCATGAAATCTTTAATGGCATCGTCCGTGCGGAATTCTTCATATGTTTTCAGCTTATCGGCAACATCTTTATATTTAGGATTCACATCATAGATACGCTCCCAATTAGCGATAGCTGTATGAAAATCCCGACGGCGTTCGGCACAAATCGATATATTGTAACGTAAATGAAGTTCCATCTCGGATGATTTTGGCGTAATGGCCAAACCTTTCTCGAACTCAGCCATTGCCTGCTGGTACTGTTCTTTTTCCAAAAAACACAGCCCTCTGGCCAGATAAGCCCTACTCTTCAAAGTGTCATCTTTCAAGGCCACATCAAACTCTTTGAGTGCCCATTCATAATCCTTCTGGTTTTTCAGACAAAGGCCAAGATAGTAGTGAGCACCATAGAGCTGCGGGTTTAGCTTCACGGCTTCGGTTAATGCAACTTTGGCTTCCTGAATATTATTGATATTATATTCAAGAATGCCGATATGGTAGAAAGCCTCGGCGTGGTTACGGCTGACCTTAACGGCACTTTTGTAGTAAGGCAGGGCTTTGTCCCCAAAACCGGCATTTTCAAAAAGCAAACCAACCTGGTAAAAATTATCACCATTGGTAGGATCGAGTTTTGTAAGGATCAAATACTCTTTTTTGGCTTCTTCCAAATTGCGGTTCTGCATGTATAGTTTGGCCAGACGACTGCGCACAACTTCTTCTCTGACTTTACTATCAAATTTCCCTATTTTGAGAACCTGCTTATATTCCAAAAGAGCCTGCTGGTAATTCTTTTGCATATTATAGGCTTCAGCCAGCAGAAAATGGATGTAAGGATCGCGATCGTTTTCTTCAAGCATCTTCTGCAATTTTTTAATTGCCGGCCCCAACTGCCCCTCTTTGAGCATTTCAGAGAGCTCTTCGACTTTTTTGGGGATAACATAGGTCTTAAAGATATAGAAACCAAAAAGAATAACAATCCCCGCAATTCCCAAAATGAGGATCAGCGAAATAATATCTTCCATGACAGCTCTACGGTTGGGATTTAGGCATTGCTGACATCCCTGCCGCTAACCGCTGTTCTTTTAGTCTGCGATTTTCTTCTTCAAGTTCGCGTATTTTGCTCAAAGCCCTGATCAATTCTTCCCGACTTAGCTCTGATACCTGGGTGGATGCCGCCACTGTTTCTTTGGCATCACGTAACTCAAGGCGGGAATATTCTGAAACCTGCTCGGCCGCCTTAGCTATCTCGCGAGCATCAAGTAACTCGCGGCGGCTGTACTCGGCAATTTGCTCGTACATCGCCACAACAGCTTCAAGATTATTTATCTCCTCATCGTTGAGACGCAGTACCGTTTCATAGCCTTTGAGGGTCGCGTTCAAAGTCTGAATTTGCTTTTTAAGCTTTTCTACTTCACTTTCTAATTCTATGATTCTTTCTTTATCGGTCATAAGACACCCGGGCACACTTTAGTATAGTTTGATGGACCTTGCGGTCAACTTACCAATCGAATCTCAAATAAACTAAGATTTATTGCCAATATTGGTACTTTAGTTAGAATTGACAAGCATTTTCGTAGCTATTTCACGGCTCATTTCAGACCCAGCAATCTCCCGGACAAGGTATAAAGCAAACTCCAAAGCAGTGGCTGGCCCCCGGCTGGTGACAATCTTGCGCTGTCGCTCATCCGTTACCACATTAGCTTCAGAAAATTGTGCCCCCCCAGCCTCTACCACAGCGCGGGTGGATGGATAACCCGTAGCCACTACTCCCTGCAGTAAGCCAGCTTTTGAGAGAACCATGGGAGCAGCACAGATGGCAGCAATGTGCCGGTTAGACCAGTTTTTCAGCAGGTGCTGTACCGCAGCTGACTTCTCCAGGTTCTGTACGCCTAAAGAACCCCCTGGCATATAGAGCCAGTCATAGGTATCGAGAGCGGCGTTCTGTAGTAAAATATCAGCCTGGATAACGATATCATGGCCCCCCTGCACCATCAAAGAGTCTTCAGAAATGGAAGCAATATGAATGCGTACCCCGGCCCGGCGTAATACATCCACCACCGTTAACAACTCTATTTCCTCAAAACCATCTGCAGCAAGCGCCAATACTCCGGCCATGAATAACCCTGCACCATAAGATACCAGCCATGTCAAACGGTTTTGACGTAGCCCACAACAAATGTAGAGCCCGGGGAGAAAAGTTACCCCCACGGCAGCTACCCTGTTCAGGAATTCCTGAACTGATGGGGAATTCCCCACCTACAGGGGGTGCGATAACTCTAGCAGGATATAATATCTATCTAACGTTATATTTGTTTTGGTAACTAACTGCCCCTCGCAAAGTGACATAATCCAGCTTTTTGAGTCACTAACAAGCCGCGCGGGGGTAAAGCGGGATGGTTTT